>CAIXTT010000204.1 GCA_903922455.1 uncultured Bacteroidota bacterium
TACCGCTGCCGTTTTAGCTTTGATTGTTCCAGATCCGATAAATTTTGTTCCTCGAATTGTTCTTATAGAGCGAAGTGAAGGTCCCGTTTCTCATTCAGGTCAAATAAGTTTTCCCGGTGGAAAGCGTGAAGGAGATGAAGATTTATTGGCCACCGCATTGCGTGAAGCGAATGAAGAGTTAGGAATAAAAGCAGACCAAGTATTATTATTAGGAGGATTAACTTCACTCTATATTCCACCAAGTAATTTCTTAGTGCATCCGTTTTTAGGGTATATGAATGAGATTCCTGATTTTATTTTGAATGAAACTGAAGTGAAAAGAGTTTTATTGCTTCCTGTATTATCATTTCTTGATCACGGAAATATTTCTGTTGAAATATTTAAGAGCTCTAATGGAGCATCCGTAGAAGCGCCAACATATCGAATTGACGATGTTACCATTTGGGGAGCAACGGCTATGATGATTGCGGAAATTAGTTCGCTCATTAATTCTGAAATTTAATGAAACGCAAAAAGGGTGTCACCTTAGACACCCCTTCTGCAAATTATTTGGTATTATAGATTAGTTCCAGTCTTTTAATGTGCCTAAGTTGCTCATTTGAACATTTAGAATTTCGTTAGTGGTAGCATCAGTAATGAAGGAGATGATTTTCCAGTTACTATTTGTGCCTAGTTTATTTGGCATATCAATCTGATAACTTAATAGTGCTGTGCTTCCGTTGGCAAGTGTTCCTGGATTTACAGAATCTCCCAAATCAGCGCTCAATACTTTTCGGACAACATTTTTATGTGGAAAGCCAATTATTGGATTTCCCATATTGAAAAAATTACTTGCAGGATTTCCATTTGATGAATTGTCCTGAAAATAATTGGGGGAACCGTTAATAACAACGTCTTCTATTAAGTACGAAGTCACTTTGTAAGTTCCAGTAGCCGTACTTTTGAAGCCTGCATAAACATCAACATAGGCTGTGCTATTGTTGTGGCTTGATCGCATAGCAAGACCGCAAATTGCTGGCTTTACTAACAAGGAATTTACGGAAGTTTTGTATTGAGCAATAGACTGGTATCTATTTCCTCCGAAACTATTTCTGTCAATGGAGGCACATGGTAGTGTAGTTGCGCTCGGAGTAAATACGGTCATCATTCGATTAGTTTGTGATCCAGCCATCACATCCATACTATGCAAGGAGGCATGATAGATTCTGTTTGTGTTACTTCTAACCATGGAATAGATAAGGTCAGCGGATTCAGGTGACATTCCATTTGACGTACTTGTAAACTCTTCAATCATCACTTTCTTAATGAATGTTGATGGAATTGGACTTACCGTAGCGGCAGGAGCACCCTTTGATCCAGAGATGAGAGTTGGCTCTGAGGAATCCTCCTTTTGACAAGATGTGAATAGGAATCCGGAAGCGATTGCATAAAGAAATAATTTTTTCATATTTTTTTGTTGGTTTGAATTATTTATGAAACAATGTTACTATGGTTTTAAAAGTGTATTCAGTCAAATTCGATTAAATCTTACAGTTTACTTTCTTTTTGTTAATATTTGTTAAACTGGATATGTATTTATCAAACAGTAAATGTGTTTAAATAAAAAAGGCTTCCAGAGTTGGAAGCCTTAAATAGTTTTGTAAATTTATTCTAATCCCAGGACTGTGTATTTCCTACTTTTACTTTTTGCACATTCATAATTTCATGATTCGTGCTAGCGCTTCCTACCTTATTAATAAAACTCACTACATATAAATCATTTGCTTTGAAACCCGAAATGGAAGTAGTATAAGTAAATATTTGTTTGCCATTAGCCGTGAGATTACTTCCAGAGATGGGATCTCCAAGCGGAGCTGACAATACTTTTCTTAATACTTGATTGTGATTAAAGCTTAAGATGGGATCACCATAACCAAAGTAAGGATGTCCGCTTGAACTATTGTACGAGTTTCGTTGATCGTACATTGATCCGGCACCAGAAATATTATCTTCCGTTAAATAAGTTGTTACCGTATAATTGCCATTGAGAATTTGATTGAATCCGCAGTGGACTATAATAGTTGCATTGCTTCCGGAGATCGCACTTTCGATGGCTAATCCGCATTTGGCTGTCTTCGCTTTCGCAACATCGAAATTCGATTGCCATTGTGTTCTATTAAGTATAACTTGTCCTAATGAAGCAGTTCTATTCACCATAGCAGAAGGGAAAGTCATTGGATTGCCATTGCTATAAGCATTGGTTAAAGAACTGTACTGTGCTATTTCCATTCCATCACTAAAGTGTATGTTTACCGGTATAGCTTTTAATGAATTCGTAATGGTAATATTTGTCATTTTTACAAATCCATCTGTTGATTGAGGTTGACCTGCGCCCGTATAGGTCTCTAATAAAACTTTTTGAGTAAATTGAGATGGTACAGTGCCTAGTCCAGATCCACTGTTTCCAGCAGGAGCAGGTTCTGAAGTATCATCTTTTTTACAGCCTGTTAAGCTGATGGCTAATGCAAGAATTAAGAGTGCGTTTTTCATCGTTTTCTAGTATTGTAAATATACTTATTGCTAATTATTTGTGTGAATGATAAGGGAGTAAGTATTACATTTTACGTGTACATTGAATAATAGTTTTTGACGCCATTCCTTTTGTAAGGTTTTGAATTTTTTTTATTGTTTTGACATTTTAGGCCTCATTATTTGGAAAGTCTGGAGGTGATTTGATGCTATTTTCTCCATATTTCAAGGTGAAAATGAGAATGGAGAGTCTCCAACGTTGATTTTGCTGACAGTTTCTTATTTTTACAGCTTGTAAGAAAACAGGTCTTGGATTCAAAAAAAACGTTCGTTATTCGAGTATATGGATTTATTATAAATGATGATTATGAAATTTTAATTGCTGAGGAATTTCATTATGATACATTTATGCGAAAGTTTCCGGGAGGAGGTTTGGAGCATGGAGAAGGTATAGTCGATTGTTTACGGAGAGAGTTGAAGGAAGAGTTGGGATTTAATTTGAATATATTAGATCAGGTATTCATCACTCCAACATTTGTTACATCAGTATTTAATAAATCAGCACAAGTGATTGGTGTGTATTATCGAGTACGTCCAATCGCGGAGATGCTGCCCCTTTATCGAGAAAATAGTTTGCTTCCAACTGAAAATGGAATTGAAAATTTTAAATGGATTTCAATAGATGCACTTTCAAAAAGTGATTTTACTTTTACAACGGATCAGGATGCATTTGAATATTTGTTGTCGATAAGAAAGTAATCACCGAAATTTCAAGAGTTGAACACCCATAAATCCTTTTCGCTCAAAAAAATCATAAGCAACTGCGGCTTCTTTTCTTGTATGATATCCAGTCAAGGTAAGATGATAGGTTCTTTTAACTCCTAAGCCTAGTCCTACAATTAATACTTTTTCTACATCTTCATGTAAGTAAAGTTCGTTGGCAATATAGAGCATATGTATGATGTCTTTACTTCTCCAAAGTGATAGGGAATATCCTACTAGTTCAGCAGGGTTTCCTAGGCAATCTGTCACATCTTCGCATGAGAATATACTGTCGATTTCTTCATTCTTTTGAAGTAAGGTGAGTGTTTCTGTTTTTACAGAAGCTAATCCTTTGTTATAACTTCCAATTCTTCGGGCTCCTGCTTCTGAAAGGTCAATGATACGTGATTTTACAAAGGGGCCGCGATCATTAATTTTTACAGTGATCATTAAATCGTTCTTTAAATTAGTGACGCGAACAAAGGTGTTAAAGGGAAGCGTGCGATGCGCTGCAGTAAAGTCAGCGTTGTGAAATATTTCGCCTGAAGCCGTCTTTCTTCCTTCAAATTCCCTGCCGTAATAAGACGCTTTTCCGGTTTGTTTTTTTAATCGATTTTTAGCTCCTGCGCCTGTTAAGAGTAGTAGCACAACTAGTAATTGAATCGTGTTTAGGAGTAATCCTTTCATCCGTAGTAACAAATATAGTAATTGCTATTGAACTAAATAATTTACGTTAAGCGGTGATTAATTATTTCGACAATTCTTTCGTAGAGTTCGTTAGGTGGATGTATTCTCCATAACATTTCATCCAATTCCCCTCCAAATACTAAGTAGTAATCAATGCTATTTTTATTAAATTCCTCTTTAATATAGTCTCTAAAATTTAAGGCTACAATCCATCCTTCTTCAGTGTCATCAAACCATTCTTGATAATAGCAGTCATCCGAGGCATGGAAGTTTAAAACATTTTCTCCAATTAAAATATATTTATCAATCCCATGTTGTATCATGAGATCGATGAGATCGCGTTTTATGGTCATGATATCATTGTTGATCGCATCATTCCATTCGCCAATCATTTCAATAATGGAATACCCAACTTCATAATCAACAAATAATACTTTTACATAAAGTGTGGATGAACCAAAATCATCCCATTGAGGATGGATATAATAATTATAAATGGTATTGGAATATTCGAATTCACTATACACCCTGCCATAAAATGGTGAAAGCTCATCTTCTGCAGCAGTGTAGAGATGTGACCATGAATAGTAAGGTTCGATGTCTTGCATAATCGGATAATTACAAATGTAATTACGATTTGCTCAGAATAAATGAAAACGATAGAAATTTATTACGGTTTATGATCAATGGCTTCGCGAACGCTACCATGTGTTTTTAAAAGTTGTAAAGATTCATTTTCGCTGAGTCCAGTGGCTTCCATAACCATTTTTACACCGCGATCAATTAGTTTGTTGTTGCTTAATTGCATATCAATCATTCGATTTCCTTTAACTCTCCCGAACTTTATCATTAAAGCGGTTGAAATCATATTTAAAACAAGTTTTTGTGCCGTGCCTGCTTTCATTCGGGTGCTTCCGGTTAGAAACTCAGGTCCGCAAACGATTTCAATAGGATGTTTTGACGCTTCAGCGAGTGGACTTCCCTCATTGCAGGTAATGCATGCGGTTAAAATCTTTTTTTTATTGCATTCTTTTAAAGCATTAATGACATAGGGTGTAGTACCTGAGGCGGCAATACCGATCACGGTATCATTTTCAGTGAGGTGGTGTTCATTTAAGTCTTCCCAACCTTGTTCTGGATTGTCTTCAGCAAACTCTACTGCTTTGCGAATCGCGGAATCTCCACCTGCAATAATTCCAATAAATAAACCATGAGGTACACCGAAAGTAGGAGGACATTCTGATGCATCCACGATGCCTAGCCGTCCACTTGTTCCCGCTCCTAAGTAAAATATTCTTCCGCCTTTTTGAATTCGAGGTAAAATGTCTTCAACTAATTTTTCAATGGAGTTAATTTTTTCTTCAACCGCAATGGCAACTCGCTTATCTTCTCTATTAATGTTTGTCAGAATTTCTTCTACACTCATTTTTTCTAAATGATGGTAGTTTGATTCAGATTCTGTGATACGTTTGAAATTCATTCAGAAGAAATCAATTAATAAATTGCAGGAAATTGTTGTGGTGCATACCGATGCATCATTGCATAAATCACATCAAAGACATCTTCTGCATTCGGTTTTGAATAATAATCTCCATCGGAACCATATGCAGGTCGATGGTCTTTTGCAGAGATGGTAATTGGCTTTTGATCTAAGAAATGATAGCCGCCTTGTACTTCTAAAATTTGTTGCATCATGTATGCTGTCGCACCACCACTAACATCTTCATCTAGAAAAACTATTTTATTTGTTTTTTTCAAGGATGCTACAATTTGATGATCTAAATCAAAAGGTAGTAAAGTTTGAATGTCGATTAACTCAACACTAATGCCAGCTTCTATTAATGAAATAATAGCATCTTGGGCAATTCGAACACACGATCCATAAGTAACAAGCGTTACATCTTTTCCCTCTTGTAATGTATCTACTTTCCCCAATGGTATACGAAATTCTCCTAGGTTAGAAGGCATTTTTTCTTTGTTTCTATACCCATTGAGTGGTTCAATCACGAGTGCAGGTTCATCACTTTCGAGAAGCGTATTGTAAAACCCTGCTGCCTGGGTCATGTTTCTTGGAACCGCAACATGAATTCCTCGCATGGAGCCTAAAATAAATTGCATGGGTGAACCAGAATGCCACACACCTTCTAAGCGATGTCCTCTCGTTGCAATGATCATAGGCGCTTTTTGCCCTCCCTTGGTGCGGTAATGTAAACAAGCAAGATCGTCTGTCAACACTTGAATAGCATACGCTAAATAATCTAAGTATTGAATTTCAGCGATGGGTCGAAAACCTCTCAAAGCTAGTCCAATTCCTTGGCCGATGATAGTCGCTTCACGAATGCCTGTATCAAATATTCGGTTCTCTCCATACTTTGCTTGAAGACCTGCATACGTTTGATTTACGCCTCCAATATTCCCAACATCCTCTCCAAAAATTACGACCTCTTGTTTTTTACTTAATTGTACATCCCAATTGGCTTGTAAAACTTCTCTTCCATCAACTAGAGGAGCATTGGTTTCGTAAGCAACAGGAATAGGAGTGACTTGATGAATACTCCATTTGCTTTGACTGTACAGATGCGAATCATAACGTTCAGCGTTCAGATTTTTGTAGCTCTTAAGCCAAATTAAAAGTCGATTTCTTTCCTCAGAATCTTCAGCTTTTACATAGCGTAAAACTTTTTTTATTGTCAATTCAATATCTTTTCTTTTGGGTTCAGATATTTGTTGGAGTTTATTTAAAGCAACTTCAATAAATACTTTATTAGGACTTGAGGTCGCTAGTTTTTGTAAATGTAAGGCAGCATCATCTAACTCTTCTTTTATTCCTGTTGATAGATTAGCCCAAGCTTTTTTGCGAGCATCATTGGCTGCTTTTTTTGCAGCTACTTCAATTGTATTTAATTCTTCTTCTGAAGTAATGGCACTTTTCAATAACCACTCACGAAATTTTTTAATGCAATCAAACTCATCTTCCCATGCTAGTCTTTCCTTGCTTTTGTAACGTTCATGTGAACCGCTGGTAGAGTGACCCTGAGGTTGTGTTACTTCTTTAATATGAAATAAAACTGGAATGTGTTGTTCTCTGCAAATTGCAATCCCTTTTTCGTAGGTGTCAATCAGGTCCGTGTAATCCCAGGCTTTAGCAGTTAATATTACATATCCTTCTTTGTCATCTGTACGCTCAAAACCTTTGAGGACTTCAGAAATACTTTGCTTCGTAGTTTGAAATTTTGCAGGTACAGAAATTCCGTATCCATCATCCCAAACACTAATAGCCATCGGTACTTGCAAAACTCCTGCAGCATTAATGGTTTCAAAAAAAAGGCCTTCTGAGGTTGATGCATCACCAATGGTTCCAAAGGCAACTTCATTTCCTGAAAGTGTAAACCCCGTCATTTTGGATGATAAATCCGGACTTGATTTGTAAAGTTTTGATGCAAGTGCTAAGCCTAGTAAACGTGGCATTTGCCCAGCGGTTGGTGAAATATCGGCAGATGAATTTTTGTGATTCATTAAGTTTTTCCACGACCCATCCTCATTAAGCAATCGAGTAGAGTAGTGTCCATTCATACATCTCCCTGCAGAAGAGGGATCAGCAGCTACATCTGGATGTGCATAGAGCTGAGCGAAAAATTCTTCCATACTGAGAATATTCGCAGCAAACATAAAAGTTTGATCGCGATAATATCCTGAACGAAAGTCTCCATTTTTGAAAACTTTAGCCATAGCGATTTGTGCTAGTTCTTTTCCGTCTCCAAATATTCCGAATTTTGCTTTTCCAGTAAGCACTTCTTTTCTGCCAATTAAACTTGCTTGTCTGCTTTCACAAACTATTTGATAATCGCTTAATATGAGTTTTTTGAAATCATCAAATGATAAATCTTTAGTTGAAGTTTTATTCTGCATATTGATTCTTTTCGGTTAACAGTTTAAAGAAATTAATGAAAAGATGATTGCAAAATTACGAAAAGCGAGCTTAAAATGCGAATTTTATAGCTTGAATTGTTCAATTTGTCAATTGGTAATCAATTCTTTAAAATGCTTGTGAGATATGACTGAGCAAGAGGCAATAATTTTCAATAAAGGCCATCCACTCCTAAATTCCTTAGAAGACATTAAATTTTGTGTATTTGATAGCTAGAATATGAACTAGCTAAAGTTAAAATAGTGAATAGGAAGAGTTTAAAATTACATCCGAAACAACGAAGATGGAAAATACTAAGCTGGCCATACCATTCGTAGTGAAAAAAGCTAAGTTGACTTTACTTAAGTCGTCGTGTTTCACTAAACGATGTTGATACATCAGTAGAAATGAAAAGAAAGCCCATCCAACGAAATAGATGGTGCCAAATCCTCCATTTACACCAGCAGATAAGATAAAAAGTGATGAGGATATGTGTAGTGTTCTTGATAATGAAAGTGCTTTTTTTCCTCCGAAATATTGTGGAATGGAATGTAGGTTATGTTCTTTGTCGAATTGTTCATCTTGCAAAGCATAAATAATATCAAATCCACTAACCCATGTGAGCACTGCAAATGAAAATAATAGGGGTAAGAAGTCAAATTTACCACTCACAGCAATCCAAGCTCCTAAGGGCGCAAGAGACAAACCCAACCCTAAAACAAAATGACAAAGTGCCGTAAATCGTTTGGTAAGTGAATATCCCAATACAATCGCAAGCGCCAAAAAGGAAAGATAAAAGCACAATGGATTAATATACCAAGTTGTAATTACAAATGCAATGCTATTGATGATTGTAAAAATTAATGCATCATTTGCTTTTATAATTCCAGCTGGAATTTCTCTGATTTTTGTTCTTGCATTTTGTGCATCAATTTCTCTATCCGTCCATCGATTAAAAGCCATTGCAGATGAACGCGCGAAAACCATACAGAGTAAAATTTTTAAAGCAAGTGTCCATTCTAATTCAAGTTGATATTGAACTAGTGCCAAGATGAATCCAATCACCGCAAAAGGCAATGCGAAGATGGTATGCGAAAATTTTACAAGCGAGAGGTAGTGTTTTACTTTTTGGAGCACACGGCAAAAGTAATCATTCGCTTTAATACTTATGTCGGTTATTAGCCACCAATTTTCATTATTCGACTACAATTGTTTCAGCCGAAGGTTCTTGATTTTCAAATCGGACAATTACCACATAAATCCCCTTTTGGATCTTTTCTAATTGAATAAGTATTGATGTGTCGCTGATTGTTACATTCTTACTGTAAACGATTTGTCCGAGTGTGTTGTAGAGTTCAACTGTCTTCGCATTTAAATATTCCCCAAATTGAATGGTGAAGTAATCATTTGACGGATTTGGATAAATCAAGAAATGATTGTTTGCTGTCTCTGTAACAGGTAGCGCATTGCATCCAATCATAATATTGAATGCATCCAATTTCCCATGTCCCCAATTGTTGTTAGGTAAATTAGTTCCCGTGAAATTATCGGTCTTGGAACAAAGTAGTACACGATTGCGAATATCTACCCAAGTAGCAGTTGGATTTTTTTGTAAATATAAAGCAATAGCCCCAGCTACTGCAGGTGCAGCGGATGATGTTCCTCCATCACGAATGTGCATTCCTCCTTGTGCTAATTTGAAAGGTTGATTCGCTAAAAACCACGCTGCACTTGAAAGTTTTAATGCCGCCATAGTTACTTCACCTGTAGAAGTGATGTCTGGCTTTGTACGTCCATCTCGTGTTGGTCCTCGACTAGAACTAGCTCCTAATGCACCTTCGGTAATGGCAAGTGTTTGTAGATTTCCATTGACATCAATATAGTTGTTTCTGCTCACATATTGTCCAACACAAAGTACAATATCACTGCATTGAAATGAGCTGCAAATATTTTGATTGAAGTCAGCAATTTGATAATTCACTATGGCAGGATAAGAAACAGCATTTGGAAGTCCGTTTGATACTAATTCAAAACTCCAACTGTCAAACTTCCCAATTCCCTTACTCATTAATCTAAAAAAGTAGGTAGTAGAATCTGGAATAATTACATACGTCATGCTGTATCTACTGCCAATAAGTTGACCGTAAGTTTGGAAAATGGCAATTTGATTTCCAGTATAACTCCGCAACGTATCAACTCCTAATATTCCCAAAAAATTAGAAATATTCTTCCATGGCTTTTGTCCGCGATCTTCAAAGTAGGGTGTAGATTGATCAGCACCGAGTGTGAATTGTACGTTGTTTAAGTCTGCAGTGTCAGCCCAAAATTCAATAAAAATTGGATTTGCAGATGTTTTTTTAAACCATGTAAAACTGCTGTCGTTGTTCAACTGATGTTGAATATGTAACGGATAATTTCCTGCATTTCCAGCTGCTGCAACTACCATTCTTCCATCCTTTGCTTGAATCAAATTATCAATGGCATTCGCTTGTAAATCTTTTCCATCATGCGATCCGAGATACGTACCAGCACTAATATTAATGACACAAGGTTTATTTAAAGAGTCAGCTTTGTTGAAAATATAATTCACTGCATCTGCAATACTGCTTAACCAAGTATCGTCTGATTGATTAAAGTCAAGTGACACTGCTATGATATCAGCCTTGGGAGCTGCTCCTTTAAAAGCGATCATCGTGTCGCCATTCGCAACAGCAATTCCCGCAACATGAGTACCATGTGCAGTTTGATCAAGATGTGAATTTGCATTTCCAGCATCAATATCTCCCTTCGAAAATTCTTGTCCGTAATTATAGGGTTGTGGGGTATTGCCTGCATTGGTAAGTAAATGATCCCAAACCCAAAGTATTCTGGATTGTCCTAAGCTGTCTTTGAAATCAGGATGGGTGAAATCGATTCCGGTATCAATAATTCCAACCACCACATCACTTCCATCATAACCTTGAATTAAGGGTGAAACACCTTGATGAATTAAATCAATGCGATTATTGATAAGCATTTTGTCGTTCAATGTTTGCACTTGAATTCGACCTTCTTCCATTCTTTCAATGGATTTTGTTTCTTTCAATGTGCGCAGTGCTGCCACTTTAATGGAAGCACTACAAATATTTCCTGAATGAAATTTTACGTGGCCGCCCACTTTTTCAATTTCAGGACCGATTTTAGAAAAATCACCTTTGATCAAAACGGATATTGTTTTATTCGAATTATCCGATTGTGACATTAATTCCATCAATCGGAAACTTACCTTCGTTTGCTGCGAAAGTGCTGATTGTGTGATTAAACAGAGCAGGAGTAGGGGTAGAAATCGCATGGTTTTTTATTTAGTATTTTCACTTTTCATTTAACTCGGAAAGGGATACCTTTGTTTCCCTTCATCATAACAGATAACGAAGGTATAAAGTTAAATTAATCAACTACTTATATATGTCTGACGATCGCAAAATCATTTTCTCAATGGTAGGGGTGAGTAAAATATATCCCCCACAAAAACAAGTACTTAAGAACATTTACCTCAGCTTTTTCTATGGGGCAAAGATTGGAATTTTAGGTTTGAATGGATCCGGAAAGTCTAGTTTGCTCCGAATTATTGCTGGTTTAGACAAATCTTTTCAAGGTGACGTAGTTTTCTCCCCAGGCTATAATGTGGGGTATTTGCCGCAAGAACCAGAATTGGATGAGTCGAAAACAGCCAGAGAAATTGTGATGGAAGGTGTGCAGCCTATTGTCGATATTTTGAAGGAATACGATGATGTTAATAATAAATTAGGCGAACCTCTCGACGATGATGCCATGAATAAACTCATCGATCGACAAGCTGTGTTGATGGATCAAATTGATGCAGCCAACGCTTGGGAGTTGGATAATCGAATTGAAGTAGCAATGGATGCTTTGCGATGTGCCGATCCAGAAACACCAGTGAGTATTTTGTCAGGAGGTGAACGTCGACGTTTAGCGCTCTGCCGTTTATTATTGCAAGAGCCAGAAATTTTATTGTTAGATGAGCCCACCAATCACTTGGATGCAGAGAGCGTAGAATGGCTGGAGCATCACCTGCAACAGTACAAGGGAACTGTAATTGCGGTAACCCACGACCGTTACTTCTTAGATAACGTTGCAGGATGGATTTTGGAATTAGATCGTGGTGAAGGAATTCCTTGGCAAGGTAATTATACCTCTTGGTTGGAACAAAAGCAAAAGCGATTAGGGCAAGAAGAGAAGACCGAGAGCAAACGACGTAAAACATTAGAGCGCGAGTTGGAGTGGGTAAGGATGTCGCCAAAAGCACGTCATGCGAAGTCGAAAGCTCGTTTAGGTGCTTACGATAAAATGGTGAATGAAGAAACAAAAGAGAAAGAAGAAAAGCTGGAGATATTCATTCCACCCGGACCACGTTTGGGAACCAAAGTGATCGAATCAGAAAATCTGAATAAAGGATTTGGTGATCGTTTGCTCATAGAGAATTTGAATTTCTCATTGCCTCAAGCGGGTATCGTTGGTATCATTGGACCCAATGGTGTTGGTAAAACCACTTTGTTCCGAATGATCATGGGTGCTGAAAATCCCGATAGTGGTACTATTGCTATCGGTGAAACCGTTCAGTTAGGATATGTTGATCAGAGTCATGATGATCTTGTTCCTGATAAGACAGTGTATGAAGTGATATCAGGTGGCAATGAAACGATGATGATTGGTGGTAAATCAGTAAATGCACGTAGCTTTATTTCAAAGTTTAATTTTAATGGTGCCGATCAAGGAAAGAAAGTAGGAGTACTTTCAGGCGGAGAAAGAAATCGTGTGCATTTAGCCATGACGTTGAAGACTGGATCGAATGTCTTGTTGCTTGATGAGCCAACAAATGATATTGATTTAAATACATTGCGTGCGTTGGAAGAAGCATTAGAGAATTATGCAGGTTGTGCCGTAATTATTTCCCATGATCGATGGTTTCTCGATAGAGTGTGTACACATATTCTTGCATTCGAAGGCGATTCGCAAGTTTATTTTTATGAAGGTGGATATACCGATTACGAAGAAGCGAAGAAAAAGCGTTTGGGGAATGTGGAGCCAAAAAGATTTAGATATAAGAAATTGACCGTTTAGTTTGTTATGAAACCATCCATCCCGAAAGGAACGCGCGATTTTAATCCTGAAGATATGTTGAAAAGGAATTTCCTATTCGATACGATCAAGTCTTCCTTTCAGCGATTTGGATATCTTCCTTTAGAAACGCCATCTATGGAGAATCTATCTACATTGATGGGTAAGTATGGCGAAGAAGGTGATAAGCTGATCTTTAAAATTTTGAATTCGGGAGATTATTTGTCGGAGGTGAGTGTTGATGAATTATTATTGAAGAATAGTAAGAAACTAACGGCATCTATATCCGAAAAAGCATTGCGATACGATTTAACCGTTCCATTTGCACGCTACGTGGTGATGCATCAAAATGAAATTACCTTTCCATTTAAGCGCTATCAAATTCAACCAGTGTGGCGAGCCGATCGACCACAGAAAGGTAGATACCGTGAATTTTTTCAATGCGATGCAGATGTGATTGGTACCAACTCGCTTTTGTGTGAATTGGAATTATTGCAATTGATCGATGATGTGTTTGCTAAGTTAGGATTGAATGTAGTGGTGTTGATTAATAATCGTAAAATACTTAGTGGTATTGCAGAGGTGTTTGATGAATCTGAAAAGATCATTGATATTACGGTGGCCATCGACAAACTTGATAAAATTGGTCCTGAGAAAGTAGCAGAGGAAATGCGCTCAAAAGGCGTTTCGGAAAAAGCGATTGATGGGTTGAAACCATTACTAGTGTTTGAAGGAAGCGATCAAGAAAAAATTGATTTGCTTAAGAAATTATTAAAGTCATCGGAGATCGGAATGCAAGGAATTGCTGAGTTGGAATCTTTGTTTGGTTATGCAGCTCCATTTGCTTTTAAAAATATCGAATATAAAATTGATATTACTTTAGCCCGAGGATTGAATTATTACACCGGTGCAATTTTCGAAGTGAAAACGAATGAACCAAAAGCAACTTTCAATTCTAGTATTTGCGGTGGTGGACGATATGATGATCTCACTGGGATTTTTGGATTGCCAGGAATGTCGGGCGTGGGAATTTCATTTGGTGCCGATCGTATTTGTGATGTATTGGAAGAATTAAATTTATTTCCTGCCAATGTAGAATCTTCTCTCGATTTGTTATTCATCAATTTTGGTGATGACGATATTCCTTATTCATTGCAATTGGTGGATAAAGTGAGAGCAGCTGGAATAAACGCGGAGATGTATCCCGATGCAGCAAAAATGAAAAAACAGTTTTCGTATGCAGATGCACGTAAAATTCCATTTGTAGTCATGGCAGGATCAGAAGAACGCGCCGCATCTACCTTAATGTTAAAAGACATGAAGACGGGTGATCAACAAAAAATGGATTTGAATAGTTTGATTGAATTTATTAGAAACAGAAATTAGTATGAAACATATAATTTCATCTCACCATATTACTTTTGATACCATTGCAAGTATATTGAAACCTGGTGTCCAAATTGAATTGGGAGAGGAAGCAAGGGCACGCATTCAAAAATGTCGTGATTATTTGGACCAGAAAGTGGATGGGAGTAATCAGGCTCATTATGGTATCAACACAGGATTTGGTTCGCTCTATAATAAATCGATTTCGCAAAAAGACCTCGGACAGCTTCAAGTAAATTTGATGATGTCGCATGCTTGTGGAATGGGCGATGAAGTTCCAGAAGAAATTGTTCGATTAATGATGTTCTTGAAAGTACAAGGACTTAGTTATGGAAATAGCGGAGTGCAAGTGAAAACGGTTCAACTGTTAATCGACTTTTTAAATTATGGAATTTATCCTGTCGTTTATGATCAAGGATCATTAGGTGCGTCGGGTGATTTGTCGCCGTTAGCTCATCTCTCCTTGCCATTAATTGGAATGGGTGAAGTGCGAGTGAAGGGTGAAAAACTACCTGGATCGCGTGCGCTAGAAAATTTCGGTCTTAAGCCCGTAACATTGCAGTCGAAAGAAGGATTAGCGTTATTAAACGGCACTCAATTTATGAATGCGTATGGATGCTGGTGTATTTTAAAAGCGCAACAGTTAGAGAAAGCGGCTGATTTAATTGGGGCCCTTTCGTTGGATGCGTTTGATGGTCGCATAGAGCCTTTTCATCATTTAATTCATCAGATACGTCCACACGCAGGACAAATCAATACAGCTACTCGTTTTAGAACTATTTTGAAAGGAAGTGAATTAATCGATCGCCCTAAATCGCATGTGCAAGACCCTTATGCTTTTCGTTGTATTCCACAAGTGCATGGAGCTTCTAAAGACGCGATAACGTATGTATCACAAATATTTTTTACAGAGATCAATTCTGTTACCGATAACCCAACCGTTTTTCCTGATGAAGAATTAATTATTTCTGCAGGAAATTTTCACGGTCAACCCTTAGCATTACCACTCGACTTCATGGCGATTGCCATTGCCGAATTGGGAAGTATTTCAGAGCGAAGAACGTATCAATTAATTAGCGGTTTGCGTGGATTGCCAAGTTTTTTGGTGGCAAATCCCGGACTCGATTCAGGATTTATGATTCCTCAATACACCGCTGCATCTATTGTAAGTCAAAGTAAACAACTTTGCACACCTGCTTCTGTCGATTCAATTGTATCATCTAACGGACAAGAAGATCATGTAAGTATGGGAGCTAATGCAGCAACTAAGTTGTATAAAGTCATGTTTAATACAGAGCGTATTTTGGCTATTGAATTAATGAATGCAGCTCAAGCTATGGAATTTAGACGTCCTGCAAAAACTTCGAGTATTTTAGAGTCGTTGATTGAATCCTACCGAGGAGAAATCAAGTTTTTGGAGAAAGATCGAATCATGTATTCTGATATGCAAAGAAGTGTTGAATTTATAAGAAGTTACCCCATTGAAAAAATAATTCATTAATATGAAAACATTAAAATTAATTGCAGTACTAATTATTTTGCTGAGCAATACGATTAGCTTTGGACAAAATGCTCGTCATGATCAGTTGCAAAAGCGCGAGCAAAAGGCAGGGTTTTATGATAAGGATATCATGACCGGTGTGCAGCAGTACGAAGTGAAAAAAGTTGAAAAGCCAGCA
>CAIXTT010000205.1 GCA_903922455.1 uncultured Bacteroidota bacterium
AAAGAATGCCTCTTTCAACACGAACAAAATAGAGTGCAGTTGAAGTTGTTTTAATGAAATGAACTGTATGCTAAACTTTGTGCACTTTGCTCTGCTATATTTTTTTGCGATGAACAGCTAAGAAGAGAAACTTTGCGTTCTCGTATATTTAAATGAAAGTTCATGTAAAAACTGTAGCAAACTTTAAATTAAGAGGGAACGCGGATGAATCGGATTCTGCGGATAATTACGGATCTACTTGTCGTTAAAATTGAAAATTCTTTGTTTGAACTTTGCGACCTTGCGCCTTTTTAACCTGAGCTTGCCGAGGGTTGCAAGAAAAATAAGCGAAGAGAAACTGAGTGCCTTGAAGATGAACTTTGCGTCCCGATAGCTATCGGGATTGCGGCTTTTTAACCTGAGCTTGCCGAGGGTTGCGAGAAAAATAAGCGAAGAGAAACTGCAAAGAGAAGCTGCTAAGAGAAACTAACCACCTTCTTCTATCAGAATTAACCTCCGATAGGCAAATAAAGCACAGTCATTCATTAGCCTAGATCTTTATCCTGAACTCAATAGTTAGGTTTCCTCTTAATTCATTATTTTTGCAAAAATCTATTAAATGTCAGATTCAAATAGTCTTCCCAAACGCGTTGTCAATATCATGATGAACAAGGACTATTTTAGTCAATGGCTCGGCATCGATGTAGTTTTAGCAGCACCAGGACAATCCATTTTGAAAATGAAAATTAGAAAGGAAATGTTAAATGGTTTTGGAATTGCCCACGGTGGAATTTCTTTTTCTCTCGCCGATAGTGCATTAGCTTTCGCATCAAATAGTCATGGACAAAAATCAGTATCCATCGAAACATCCATCAGCCACACAAAATCATTAATGGAAGGAGATGAAATAATGGCTACTGCAATAGAGTTGAATCGATCAAATAAAATTGCAGTATATTCCATATCCATCACCAATCAACAAAACGAGATCGTAGCTCTTTTTAAAGGCACAGTTTACAGAACATCTAAACTTTGGTTTCCCGAGGAAGCATAAAATAGTATTAGAGAAAATTGAATAAAATGAAAGATGCATATATAGTTTCAGGAGTAAGAACAGCGATTGGAAATTTTGCTGGTACATTGGCTGCAGTACGTGCCGATGATTTAGCGGCGCATGTGTTGAAAGGATTGTTGGAAAAGAATCCATCCTTAGATCCCGCTGCAATCGAAGATGTACTTTTAGGATGTGCTAACCAAGCAGGAGAGGATAATCGCAATGTAGCGCGTATGGCTGTGCTCTTATCAGGATATCCCATTTCGGTTCCAGGTGAAACGATTAATCGACTTTGCGCTTCCGGACTTTCAGCATCCGCTGCTGCCTCCAGAATAATTAAAACGGGTGAAGCAGATATCATTGTTGCAGGTGGAGTAGAAAACATGACCCGTGGACCTTTGGTGATGTCAAAAACGAGTACACCTTATGGTCGTGATGCACAATTATTCGATTCTAGTTTCGGTTGGCGTTTTGTTAATCCATTGATGAAAGAAAAGTTTGGTGTGGAAGCGATGGGGGAGACTGCCGAAAATTTAGCGGTTCGTGATACCATCTCACGTGAAGATCAAGATCAATTTGCAATGTGGTCACAACAAAAAGCGATGATATCCAGTGTGAGCGGTCGATTCGAAAATGAAATAATTCCCATATCCATCCCCGTTAGGAAAGGCGATCCGAT
>CAIXTT010000206.1 GCA_903922455.1 uncultured Bacteroidota bacterium
AATCAATGGGCCAGTGTGATGAGTCCA
This sequence comes from uncultured Bacteroidota bacterium, assembly GCA_903922455.1. Lineage (GTDB taxonomy): Bacteria > Bacteroidota > Bacteroidia > AKYH767-A > OLB10 > JAJTFW01. The sequence continues at coordinate 28 of CAIXTT010000206.1, forward strand.
TTTAAGACGCAAGGATTATTTTTTGATAAACAAGTGAGTAAAGTAGGATTAGGTGCGAACCTCGTGAATAATTCATCGGGAGATGCAGGTATCCGCCAGTTGTTTTTGAACGGTCAAATATCATATCGATATGCTATTGGAAAAAGTGTTTTTGCTTCCGGACTTCAATTTGGATTAATCCAGAAAAGTTTTGACCCATCAAAAATGACTTTTGATGATCAATATACTCCTGATCAAGGAGCTAATCCTACGAATCCTACTTCAGAAACATTTTCTTACACAAAGTTAACACGTCCTGATTTTGGTGCTGGATTGCTTTGGACTTATGGTCATCCAGGAAAGGAAAAGTTTTATCCATATGCAGGTGTTTCTTTGCAACATATTAATCAACCAAAGGAAAGTTTTATTGAAGAAAATAATTTTATTCCAAGAAAATTAACAGCAAATGCTGGAATAGGAATTGTCTTAAGTGAAGCGATTACCATTACGCCTATGCTCTTATTTGCACAACAACAATTTTCAAAAGAATTATTGGGCGGAGTTATTGTAAAATTGCCTTTAGATGGTCGTGATAATGTGGAAGGAGGCTTGTTGTTTCGGAATAAAGATGCGGCTGCTTTATATGCCGGTTATCAATGGAATAATTTTATGTTAGGTATGAGTTACGATGTAAATCTTTCTGGTGTGTCGGGCGGTCCAGGAGCATTCGAACTCACGTTAACGTATATACCTAAAGCGAAGGAAAAGAAGGAGCTTGCGAAGAAGAAAGAGAAAGATCAGAAACCAGCTCCAAAAGGGAAGTCAACGATTTCGAAAGCGAAATCGACGGTTTCTACATCTGAACCAAAGCCTTCTGTTGCAACGAATTCTCCTGCTCCTAAAACTCAGGAAAAAACAGTTCCATCGAAAACTCCGAATTCTTCTAATGCAAAATCAGTAGGTTCTACGAAACCACCAACAGCGAAACCAGCATCGAAAACGGAAACTATCGTTAAGCCACCAGTTTCAACGGTCCCATCTAATAGTACACAGCAAACGATTAACCTATCTGCAAAAGTTATTACTCCGAACGAAAAGGTGGAAATGACAAAAGCAAAGCTGAAGAGTACGAAAAATTTACCAGTACCAAGTATTGTACTCACACCTAAAAAGTCAGATAGAAAAGCTAAACTCGTAAATATTTTACCGCTTGAAAGTCATGAATCGCCTAAAGTTGAAAATTTAACTTATAAAGCTACGCCAAAACGAATAGATGTTTCAGTACCCGTTGAGCAACCAAAAACAGGACAGAAAAAATCTATTTCTTCATTGCCAATAGAAGAGCGCGAGATAACTTTAATTACTCCATTGAAATTAAAATCTGCTCCAACCTATGTTCCTGTAACGTTAAATCCATTGCAAGTTTATAAAACTAAAGTTAAAGTTAGTGGTGGAATTCCATTTAGCAGAGAGCCTGAAAATACTACTATTAACGCAATGACTAAAAAAGCCATTGCATTGCCAGATGTAGTAGTGACGAAATCTGAAATTGTATCAGCTCCAAAGGCTAAGTCAGCTGGAGTGCCCTTGGAAATTCCAGAAACCACTTCGACATTACCAACTACAGCAACTGCTGAACCTATGCATCCAAATGTTATTTCGGATTCAGCTTTACAATCATCATCCCATTTTGGAATTATTGAATTTAAACCTTTCAGTGCTAATGTTCATGGAATTTACAAGTTGGATGTTATTGAACCTGCTTTCGACTCGGTTTATTGGGACACTGATTTATTTATTGTTATCACAGGACATACTTATGATGAGGGAAGTACTTCTAATAGTATGAATTTGTCGCAAGCACGCGCCGATGCTGTAAAAACCATTTTCTTAAAAAAGGGAATGCCAGTAGAAAAAATTCACACTATAGCTTACGGTGAAGCAAAGCCATTGAAAAATAATTCTACAGAAAAAGATAAAAAGCATAACCGTAGAGTAGAAATTCAGGTATTTAGAAAAAAGCATCCGTAATTCATGATAACAGTTGAATCTTTAATGATCTTGTTTTGCATGGGAGTAGCCATGTGTACAACAGCGATTTTAATCCCTTGTTGGATGAAAGTTTGTGCCAAGTGGAACTTGTATGAACAAACGGATGATCGTAAAAGACACCGAAGTAATATTCCAACGATGGGAGGCATTTCCATCTTCGCCGGAATATTTATTAGTTCATTAATTTTTATTCAAGATTCAAATGCATATAATTTTAATATTCTCTATGTGGCAATGTTCCTGATGTTCTTAACTGGATTTTTAGATGATTTAATAGCGTTGTCTCCATTGAAAAAAGTGGTATTTCAATTTATAATTTCCATCCTAGTAATTGCAGCTGGATTTAGAATTGAAAGCGCTTTCGGACTATTTTCGGTAGGTGAATTGCCTATGATCATTTCTTATAGTGTAACAATCTTTTTCATTGTTGCCATTACCAATGCATTAAATTTAATTGATGGATTAGATGGTTTAGCTGGAAGTATTACATTGATATCAAGTTTAATTTTTGGAATTTTATTTTATCAAGTGGGCGATATAGGTATGACATTTTTAGCGATGTCAGTTTGTGGTGCGGTCTTTGGATTTCTATTTTATAATTTTCATCCAGCAAAAATATTTATGGGAGATACTGGATCTTTGATATTGGGATTTCTTTTATCCATACAAGCCATTGCGCTCATGCAACATTATTCGCATGATGTAAATAGCATTGCTGAATTATCACCAACAGTAATTATTGCTGCTTTGTTTGTTCCCGCTTTTGATGTCTTAAGGGTATCGGTAATTAGAATGCTTACTGGCTTTTCTCCTTTCCATCCCGATCGAAATCATGTACACCATATGATTCTTGGACAAGGTTTTGGGAAGCGTATGACTACTTTAATGATTACAGGATTCAATTTGTTGTTTGTCGTTATTGCGGTATTATTCCCTCAAATGGATATCAATTTATTTTTGATTATGGCAGTCTGTCTCGGAATGCTAACCATGAATTCATTGTGTATGTCTTTCTTAGCCAATATTTACGGCCGTTTAGGAGGAAGATTGTATCAACAACCAGCAAAAGCTTAAATATTTCCTAAAACGATTACTTTTGCATTTCGAATTTGGATACCATTCCAACTGAAAAAATTGATGCTAAAAAAATATCTCCTTATCATTCTACTATTGGTAATAACGCAAAGTCATGCTCAACAGAATGATTCTATCATGATTCGTAAAATATATGACGAAGCTCTAACGAAGGGTAAATGTTATGATTGGCTTGACTATTTAAGTAATCGAATTGGCGGACGATTAAGCGGTTCAACTCAAGCAGCTCAAGCAGTGAATTATGTGCAGATGGAATTAACAAAACTAAATGTCGATGCGGTGTCATTACAAGAAGTGATGGTGCCACATTGGGTACGTGGTCCCAAGGAACAAGCATGGATCAGTAGTAATACGCAGAAAACGTTGGTTTCAATTTGTGCGTTAGGAAGTAGCATCGCAACCCCGAAAGGTGGATTGATTGCAGAAGTTATAGAAGTATCCAACTGGGAGGAAATGGAAAATCTAGGGATTGAAGGAATTAAAGGAAAAATTGTTTTTATGAATCATCCAATGAAACCAACTTACATCAATACGTTTGAAGCGTATGGTGAGGCTGCTAAGTATCGTTATAGTACTACTTCTAAAGCAGCTGCATTAGGGGCTAAAGGAGTAGTCGTTCGTTCCATGACCATGGCGATGGATAATAATCCACATGCGGGAGCGATGGGATATGTTGATTCAATTGCAAAAATTCCAGGTTGTGCAATTAGTACAATGGGTGCTGAACGTTTAAGTGCCATCATAAAGAAAGATAAAAAAGCGCAGTTTGGTTTTGTAATGTCTCCACAAACTTTACCGGATACTTTATCTCATAATGTGATTGGTGAAATTTTGGGAACGGAATTTCCAAAGGAAGTAATTTTGATTGGCGGACATTTAGATTCATGGGACTTGGGCGATGGTGCACATGACGATGGCGCAGGCGTTGTACAAGCCATGGAAGTGTTGCATATCTTGAAGTCTTTAAATGTAAAACCTAAACGTACCATTCGTTTTGTCGCTTTTATGAATGAAGAGAATGGTGGAAAAGGAGGAGAGAAATATGCTCAATCAGCAAAGAGCGATAAGCGTAAAACAATTGCAGCGATTGAAAGCGATGCCGGTGGATTTTCTCCACACGGATTTTCTTTTAAAGGAGATTCCTTGATGATCTTAAAAGCGATGTCGTGGAAAAAAATGTTTGAACCTTATTTATTATTCGATTGGAGAAAAGGATATGGTGGTGCGGATATTAATCACCTGCAAGATCAAGGAACGCTGCTCATTGGCTTTATGCCCGACTCACAACGTTATTTCGATTTACATCATGCAGCAACCGATACTTTCGATAAAGTGAATAAGCGTGAACTCGAATTAGGTGCAGCTGCGATGGCTTCTTTAGCTTGGTTGCTTTCGGAGTATGGGGTGAAATAGAAGTGGATAGTTTTCTGTTTTAATTAAATAAATCGTTATTACTGCAAATGAATTTTAAAAATTCATTTGCAGTAATAATTTAAACTCGAGTATCCACCTCAAACGTATCTGCATCCAATAATACCGGGAATTTTTTACGGATATCCTGCAAAGCTTTCCAGTTCAGTTCGATGGTTTGAAGCCCAGCTTTATTAGATTTCAAATTGCTGATGGGTTCGCCCAATGGATTATATAATCCGGAGTCGCCAATGTATTTTATTTTGTTTCCATCTTCCCCAACACGATTCACACCTGCAACGTAGCATTGGTTTTCAATGGCTCTTGCAATCAATAATTGTTGCCAAGCATAGGTGCGAACTGCAGGCCAGTTAGCAACGTAAAGTAAAACATCATAATCGTATTTTGCTTTTGCACCTTTTCCTATAATTCTATTTCTGCTCCATACAGGGAAACGTAAATCGTAGCAAACCATTGGACAAAATCCCCAACCTTTGTATTCAATTACAATGCCTTCCGTACTTCCTGTATACGTTTTTTCTTCCTTTCCCATTCGGAAAAGATGTCTTTTGTCGTAGTGATCATAATGTCCATCGGGTTCCATCCAAATAAATCGGTTGTAAAATTTCCCCTCTTCTTTGATCATGATGGATGCACAAATAGCAGCTTTTAATCCTTGCGCTGTTTCAAACATCCATTGCATCGCTGGACCTTCCATCTCTTCCGCTAATTTTTTTGCATTCATACTAAATCCTGTGCTGAACATTTCTGGAAGAACAAGTAGATCACTTTCTCCCTTTTCCATTTTGGAAAGCTGCTTGTTTAATAATTTGAAATTATCAATGGGTGATTCCCATTTTATGTTCGGTTGTACTAAGGTTAAACTCAGGTTTTTTGGCATAAGATGAATAGTTGTATATAAATGACTTTACGAATGTACGAAATGTATAGAAAAAACATGAATACTCTTAATGAGTAGCTTTTATTTGGTCAATCTGTCTAATACTTATGGATTCAACACTTCTCCTGTAAAATTTCAGAAGTCAATCGCGAAGTTTCGAAGATATTCCAACACTTATCTCCCAAAACTGTGGAGTCTGACAACTACCTATTTCCATCCTGCAACTAAAATCCAACAACTAAAATCTAACCACCAACCAAGGCCTCTAATCGCGAAGCCTCGCGACTAAAATCTAATCCCGATAGCTATCGGGACCAACATCCAACAACCAACATCATCTAAAAATTCGTAAACGAATTTTTAGATACTCAACAATCGCTCTGCAGCTTTCTCCAATTGGTCATTTTCTTTCGCGAAACAAAAGCGCAATAAATGATAATCATGAGGTACCGAATAAAATACAGATACGGGAATAGACGCCACTCCAATTTCTTTTGTTAATCGAATAGCATACTCGGTATCTTTTTCTGTGCTGATGGATGAATAGTCGAGCAATTGAAAGTACGATCCTAAACAAGGTAATATTTTAAATTTGCTACCTTTCATTAATTTCTGAAAGTAATCTCTTTTCTCTTGGTAAAATTCGCCGAGTCCCATATAATTTTCTTTATTCAACATGTAGGCAGTAAGGGCGTGCTGTAATGCCGTGTTCACAGAGAAAACAGTGAACTGATGTACTTTTCTGAATTCTTTCATAAGATGGGCTGGTCCTAAACAATAACCCACCTTCCATCCTGTAGCATGAAAAGTTTTTCCAAAAGAAAAAACAATCATACTTCGTGATGCCAATTTAGGATACCGTGCAACACTTTGATGTTCGTTTCCATCAAAGATGATATGCTCATATACTTCATCACTTAAAATAATGATATCCGTGCCATCTGTTATTTTTTCGAGTTGTAGCATATCCTTCGCCGTTAGTGTGGTCCCGGTAGGATTTTGCGGTGTGTTGATAATGATCATCCTCGTTTTTTGAGTGATGAGTTTTTTTATTTCTTCCCAAGGAATGAAATAGTTCGGTGGTTGAAGTGGAATGTGTACCGGTATTCCTCCAGCAAGCTGTATTGCTGGAACATAACTGTCGTAAGAAGGTTCCAGTACAATAACTTCATCGCCTTCATGTATCAATGCACTGATAGCAGTGTAAAGCGCTTGTGTGCCACCCGCCGTAATCGTGATTTCGGCCTCGGGGTCGTATACGCAAGAATATAAATCTTCCATTTTTTCAGCAATACATTCTCGCAATGTAAAAATGCCGGGCATCGGTGCATATTGATTATGCCCCGCTCTTAACGCATCATGATAAAGTGAAATGAGTTTTTCGGAAACTGGAAATCCCGGAAACCCTTGGCTTAAATTAATAGCACCTACCTCGTTGGCAAGTCCCGACATAATACTAAATATGGTAGTCCCCGCTTTGGGAAGTTTGCTGCGTATGTTTCCTTTGAATTCCGGCATATACTCACGAATTTACATATTCTAGGAGTTGATATAAATCTTATCTTCGGATGAAATTGATCTTCACTTGATAAAGTTATGATGAACCCGTCTGATGCATTCCGTTTGGCTTGGGAATCGCTCTTTTTCGAATGCCCAAATGTTTTCTACGTTTTACCAATATCTAGTGGTAGTATCAATCAAGTTTTTAAAGTGGAAAGTAGCGATGGGCTATTTGTGATGAAGTTGAATGCGATTACTCTTTATCCTAAGTTGTTTTCATCAGAGGCAAAAGGCCTCGAAGTTATTTGGGAAACAAAAACATTCTCTTGCTCCGAAGTAATTGGAGTTTGTGAATTGAAATCGCATCAAGTTTTAATTCTTAATTATATTCAGTCCTAAGCAAAAGGAAATAATTTCTACGAGAATTTTGGACCCGATAGCTATCGGGTTCGTTTAGCACATCTTCATAGAAATTCTGCGCAGCATTTTGGATTAGATCAAAGCTAGTCGCGAGGCTTAGCGACCAGTAGCCAGTATCAAGTAGATAATCATATAGTTATAATAATTATTTTATATAATTGTACCAACAACAATTGTATTTTTATCTTTGGAAAATGGGAAGAATAGAAGATGAAATTTTACAATCAAAATTTGAAGACGACTATCAAAAAGTTATCGTAAATGTACTTTTTACGGCTAGTTGGCTCGATGTTAAGAATATTCAACGTTTGAAGCCTTTTGGAATTTCACCCCAACAATTTAATGTACTTCGAATTTTACGTGGTTCTTTTCCAAATGCACTTCGTTTAGGTGATATATCTAATAGAATGATTGATAAAAATTCAAACGCTACTCGGTTGGTTGAAAAGTTACGTCAAAAAAATTTGGTGAAACGCGAAGTCTGTGAACATAGTCGCCGACAAGTGGATATCTGGATTACACAAGAAGGGTTATCGATACTTGAGCGTATTGATATAAGTATGCAAGTGTGGAAGAATGAATTTAAAGATATTTCAGAAGCGGAATTAAAGCAACTCAATTTACTTTTGGATAAGCTGAGAGATTGATGTAAGTCAATCAAAAGTCAAAATTATTTTTTCCCTAATCGCAATTTCAGATAAAAGGAAGTTCCCACATTTTGTTCTGTTTCAAACCAAACCTGGCCACCCATCCCCACAACCATTTCTTTTACCATCGCTAAGCCAAGTCCCGCACCACTCGATTTTGTAGTGAAGTTGGGAACAAATATTTTGTTCAACCGGTCTTGGGGTATACCCATGCCGTTATCTTGAACACAAATGATCACTGCATCTGTTTCTTGCTGTAATGAAATAATTATTTTCCCTTCTCTACCGTAGGGAATGGATTGAATCGCGTTTTTAATTAGGTTTCCAAAAATCCGAATGAGTTGATCTTTATCAGCAAGTACTTCTAATGTTTCTGAAGAATTTTCAAAAACAATTTTGGCGTGTTCATCTTCATTGTACAAATCGCAACTATGATTGATTAAACTTATTAATTCCACAATGATATATTCGGGCTTTGGCAATTTCGCAAAATGACTGAACTCAGTAGCGATGTTTGATAATGTATCAATCTGTTCAATCATGGTAACACTAATCTTTCTTACCAATTCATCTTTGTTTGGGTGATTGTCATCAATAGCGCGCATCAAATGTTGAACACCTAATTTCATAGGAGTGAGCGGATTTTTAATTTCATGCGCTACTTGTTTTGCCATTTCCCTCCATGCACTTTCTCTTTCCGATTTAGCAAGTAACTGAGCACTTTTTTGAATTTGCTCCAGCATTCGATTGTATTCATCAATCAAAGCACCAATTTCATCTTTCGTTTTCCAGATGATGGGCTCACTCGCAGTGCCTAATTTTGTTTTGCTTAGACTTTCTTGAATAATGCGTAACGGTTGTGTAATTCGATTGGAAATGAAGAACGCAATCAAAATGGAAAGGCTAAATAAGAGCACGTATAAATTAATCAATGCCACTAAAAATCCTGATATGTCCCTTTTTAATTCAGTATCTCGATCAAAATAAGGAATGCTAATGAATCCAATTTGTTTGCTATTGATATTACTCACTTGCTCATATGCGGCGGTGTATTTTAAATGGCTTATGTTTTCACTCTGTATAAACAACGCTTTTTGATTCGTTGTTAAACTAATTAGGGCAGAGCGATTCATTAAAGGCGCCATAATATTTTGATCATATATACTTCGTTGCGACGAATAATACAATCGACCATCATTGCTATAAAAATTAAAATCTGTTTTTAGTGTGTTCGCCAATCGTGTGAAAAGATATTGCAAATCATCACTCAACATGTTCCCCATTAATTCTCGATTGCCAATCTCACTTTCTACTAATACTCGAAGATTATGCAATTTTTCTCGAATACGATTTGTTTGCGCCGCCTCGTAGTTTTTTACAATATAGGTTACTGTAGCTGCTCCAATTAATAAAAGGGTGCCAGCAACTATCATCGTAATTGTTAATTGAATTCGACTATTGAAGTTGAATTGCAAATCAAATCCTTGTCGAAGAAATCGAATAGCTATACTTAACACTAAAAAACTAAAACTGAAGAAAGTAAAAAGATATGAGAACAATGTCACCCATACCCACAATCCTTGAAGAGGTGAACTAATGATTATTAAATTTTTCCCGTATTTATAAAACAAATGTTGCTTTCCCTCAAAGGAAACAAAACGCATTCCTTCTAAATTTCTGAAGTATTGCAGGTAGGGTGCGTCCGTCAAATAATAATTGTATTCACCTGACTGACCCACCAATTTCCCGCTCTGATAGCGAGCGTAAGCATATTTATTGATGTCTCGTGAATTACCTACTTTATTGCTAAGTAATAATTCGGGAAGACCAATTTCTTCTTGAGTGGATCGAGCATTTAATTCAACAATTAATGTACCTACAAGCGAATCATTTCCTCCTGGTTGAATAATACCAATGTATTGCGCTCTTCCATTTTCATCGCGGAAGTAAGCAAAGTTATCACTCGCAGTAGGTCTGCCTTCCGTTAAGTTATTTCGTTTTATTTTATCGATGTTCCACGATGGATCACCTGCGCGATTCAAGGGTAAATCTTGCGCGTTAAAGAATTTAAAGCTTGCTTCGTATCGTTCTAAATATCCGTTAAAGTACTGCTTACTGAGATGTCGACTTAAATTTTCAAAAATCTCAGGCGAATTAAAGATCACTTGTGTAGGTAACGTGAGCATTCGAATTAACTCGCGATCATTTCGAATTCTTGTTTCTTCTTGCTGTAATAAAAATTCGGCAACTATATCTTGTTCATTCTCTAGTTTGGCCGCGAAGAGTTGACATTTCTCTTTTTCTCTCGTTTCATTGAAGGAATAAATAATCTGTGCAGTGTAAACCGAAAAGACTAAGATGACTAATACGGTTCTCGAAAAGGAAAATAAACGTAACGCTGTGTTTCGAATATATCCAATGAAAATAATTAAGGTATTGGTTAATAGAAATGCACTTACGCCATAATCGGGGAATAAATTGTTATTTCTCAGTAATAACAGGGAGACTAAAAATAATCCTTGCGATACCAGAAATAATATAGCCACCGAGGAAATGGATAGCTTGGTTTTTCTTATGATTAATACACTTCCATCGCATAGTAAATAAAAGGTACTCAATAAAATTCCAATCACGATCATCCCCACGGCTGTGAAAACGGTAAGCTGGAAAATATTATTAATGTCAAATGAAATTTGTGAATTGATAATTAATCCACTCAGTAAATAATTAATCAACACCGAGAAAATAAAAGTAAAGTAAAAGATCAAAACGATAAGCAGTTTACTTTTAAAATTGGATTCTACTTTCCTGCTTTGAATAAGCCACGTGTAAGCGAAGATGAAAATATATGCAAGAGTCACCACCGTTAACAAGAGATCTCCTAAAGAATTAAAGAGAAAGCCACTTGCATAATACTTGGAGCTAAATAATTCACTTTCAAAAATTTCTTTTGGCCACTGTGTCCATGACATCATCATCCTAAATCCAACAATAAATACTAGCAAAATTATTCCAGGCATAGACCTTTTATTACCAAGCCGGCGCAATACATCAAATGCAAGTAAACTCAAAAAAAGAATGCAGAATCCATATAACATTGAAATGTAAAAAGGACAATCGTTATTCTCACTGCTATCTGTAAAGACAAGTCTGAACAATTCTTTTTGCTCTGGTCCCTTGAAACTATATCCTTCTGTAGTAGTATCTAGACTTAAATTTACATCTTTATTTAAAGAAATCGCAGGATGAAAATCATTGTCTAGGTATTTGTTTTGTAGTGAATATTGATGCTTTATCAACAAAAGAGCAATTACTTTTCGATGGCCTACAGTTTTACTTTTGAAATAGTAATATCCGTTTCCTAAAAGATAAACTCGCCCATCTTCATAGTTAACAATATTAAGAGTATCTGGCAATGCTTTGTTGTCGGACCAATATTTTAATCTACCACTTTCAAAAATCAATACACAAGTGTTTTCGGTAAGTTTAAGATGTTGCAATGCATTGGAAAAGGATCTTTCATTAAAGCGATTGCCTTCGAGTTTTGGCACAAGGGCATTTAAGTTCGTTTCAAGACCATTCACTAAGCTAGAAAAACGCGTTTCAGCAATACTGACCAATTCTTTATGCTGAACGGCTCGATATTCTTGCCACCACTGAATAGATAGTCCTGAAACCAAGCTCAGAAGAGCTAAAAGGCTAATAACGAGGACTCGACGAGGGTATGACATCTTTACGAAAGTAGGGGTTGAATACTTAGTTTTCTTTACTAATGAGATATTTTATTAACGATAGAATGTTTGATAGCGAGTTTACGTTATATATTTCACTTGCTTGTTTTAACTTTGTTTCATGACAAAAGTGGTAATTAATGGTTCTACCGACTTAAAAGTAGAACATAATGGTACGGATTTATTAGTCAACGGAACTAAAAAAGTTTTTGATTTAAAGAAGTTGCATCACGGATCCTTCCATCTTTTAATCGATGGTGCATCCTATAATGTGGAAGTGATTAGCTCCAATACTAAAGAGAAAAAACATATTATTAGCTTAAATGGAAAGGTGCTACACATTCAAATGCGTGATCGTTATGATGATTTGTTGAAAGAGTTGGGTATGGACGCGTCCTCTGCTCTACGGGTTGGTGACTTAAAAGCACCAATGCCCGGATTGGTAGTGAATATTCCTGTGAAAGAAGGGGATCTTGTTAAAAAAGGCGACACCTTAGTCATTCTGGAAGCCATGAAAATGGAGAACGCTCTAAAGGCAACCGTTGATGCAACCGTTAAAAAGGTGGCTGTAACAAAAGGTAAAGTAGTGGATAAAAATGAAATACTTATTTATTTAAGTGAACAATAAAGTAAAACTAAAAATATGGAAAATTCATTTTCGCGACGCGAATTCATCAAAGTAAGCGCACTATCAACAGCAGGTGTAGTGGCTGCCAACTCAGGAATATTTGCCACTCCTCATGGAGATCCCAATTTCAAATTGCCTCCCATTCCTTACGACCTTAAATCGTTGGAACCACATATTGATGCCTTGACCATGGAGATTCATTATACGAAGCATCATCAAGCATATGTCGATAATTTAAATAAGCTCTGCTCCGACATGCATATTCATGATCCGAATTTGGAGAATATTTTAAGAATGGTATCAAAGTATCCGCAAGGAGTTCGTAATAATGCAGGTGGCCATTGGAACCATTCTATGTTTTGGACCATCATAAAGCCTAACGGTGGTGGCGTACCGAAAGGAAAGTTATTGGAAGCAATTAATACTTCATTTGAAAGTTTTGAAAAATTTAAGGAACTGTTTGCCAATGAAGCAAAAAATCGTTTCGGTAGCGGATGGGCTTGGTTAATAAAAAATAATGAAGGTAAGTTGCAAATTTGTTCTACTCCGAATCAAGATAATCCGTTGATGGATCTTGCGGATGTGAAAGGTACACCCATTTTATGTTTGGATGTATGGGAGCACGCCTACTATTTAAAATATCAAAACAAACGACTTGATTATATCAATGCTTGGTGGAATGTAGTGAATTGGGATGTGGTGATGGGCAGAATGATGATGTAGAAATGGCTCAATTTAAAAACGCGCAAATCCCATGGTTTAAAATAACAAAGCCTTGGGGTTAACCCCAAGGCTTTGTTGTATTTGATGATTAAATTATTTCGGTTCCAACATTTTGAAAAACTGATCCAATTGTGGTAAAATTACAATGCGTGTTCTGCGGTTTAATGAGCGACCATCAATGCTGGCATTGCTGGTTAAAGGAACATATTCACTGCGACCAGCAGCAATCATTCTAGCCGGATCAACACCATAATTTTTCTGAAGTATACGAACCACCGAAGTAGCGCGCATCACACTTAAATCCCAGTTGTCTTTAATAGAACCTGTAGAGATCGCTTTGTTATCAGTATGACCTTCTACCATAAACTGAACTTCAGGTTGCGCTTTGATTACTTCAGCCACTTTGCCAAGAACAGTTTTAGCACGAGCAGTAATATTATAACTTCCACTGCTAAATAACATTTTATCAGAGATACTGATGAATACTGCACTTCCTTCAACATTGATGGTTACATCTTCATCATTTATATCTTTCAATGCTCCTTTTAAATTAAGGACTAAAGCCATATTTAAAGAATCTTTATGTGCCATGGCGCTCTGCAAATCTTTGATGTATGAATCTTTTGAATTGATATTCTCTAAAGATTTACGGATGCTTTCTGATTGTGTAGAATTAATTACTGACATATTGCTCAATTGCTGCAACATGGTCGTACTGTTGGCTTTTACGTAAGCAAGCTCTTGACCTAATCGAACGTTCTCGGCTGAAGATCTTCCGCTTTCATCTAAACACTTCTGAAGATTACTTTCAATGACTCCACAATCCTTCTTTAAAGTCTCGTACATTGCACTTTGCTTGTTGTACTTTTTTCGACTCACGCAACCTGTAGTCACGATACTGATGGCTAGAATAGCTACTAAAATTTTATTCATTGTTTTATTTTTAATTGATTTTTATTTCGTTCTGCAAAATTACGCTTATCATTTTTATAAAATTTGATGGAAGTTAGAATGTATTTACATTTGATTGTTGGTTCTTTGTATTCAATTGACTCTCACCTATACACAGTGCTTTTTAGCCGCAAATTAAGTTTTAACAAAGCCTCGCAATCAAATTTTGCATTTCTAATGGTTGCCTCTTTACTATTAAACAATTATTATAATCAGTCGATAAAATCGCTGAAAGCAACATTTTATAACAACTAACACTTGTTATAGGTTAATACCGGCAGTATTATTCTTGGGGAAAAGGGTTGTTTTAGGAAGCATTCAATCAATATTTTACAATGATCCGAGCACCATTTTTAAGATAAGTTTAAAAGTGCTGTAATTAAAGAATGGGTGTGTGTACAATTTGAATTTTGCACTTTAAGTCCTATTAATTTTATTTTATCTTCACCCACATATATCTATGGTCAACCACTCTAACTCCCGTGCCTCTCTTCCCATCCTGATCTCCGTGTTCTTTTTTTGGGGCTTCGTTGCAGCCAGCAATGACATTCTAATTCCTGTTTTTAAAGAAAAGTTAAACCTGGAGCAATGGCAAAGTCAAATGATTTCATTTGCATTTTATGTCGCTTATACTATTGGTTCGTTGATCTATTATTTTGCTTCGAAAGCAAGTGGAGGAGATATTTTAAATAGAATAGGTTATAAAAATGGTATCGCTCTCGGACTTGTCATTTCAGCATTGGGTACTTTGTTGTTTTTCCCCGCAGCAGATTCTGCTTCTTTTGGGTTGATGATTTCCGGACTCTTTATCGTTGGACTTGGGTTTTCATTGCAACAAACTGCTGCCAATCCATTAGCCATCACCATGGGGAATCCGAAAAAGGGCGCACAACGTTTAAGTTTAGCCGGAGGAATTAATAATATCGGAACTACGATCGGACCGCTGATCGTGAGCTTCGCCATTTTCGGTTCGCTAAAAGCAGGCGAGCATTTGGACTCGCTTTCTGCAGTGAAAACTCCTTATTTAATTTTAGGTGTGGCTTTTGTTGTGGTAGCTATCATTTTCAAATTTTCTTCTTTACCAAATCAAATTCGTCATGAAGATAATGTTGTGGAGTCCGCTTCAGCAAGCAAAGTGTCTTATAAATCTGCACTTTCGTATCCGCAATTGTGGATGGGAATGATAGCCATTTTTTTATATGTTGGTGTTGAAGTTTCAACGGCATCTAATCTTCCGGAGTTTATGCGCGTTCATTTGCAAACGCCCACAAGTGAAATTGCACCTTACGTTTCTTTGTTCTGGGCGAGTTTGATGATTGG
>CAIXTT010000207.1 GCA_903922455.1 uncultured Bacteroidota bacterium
CAAGGCAAGCATTTTCGCCCTTTCGCATTTTCGTGCTTTTCGCATTTTCGCGTCGGTGTAGAACTGCGAAGTAAAATTTAAGTTAATCCATTAAGTTTTTTCAAACAGTTCAAAGCATAATATTGCCATTTTCCCATTTTGTGAAGTTCCTTTTTTTGAAAACGGGAGGAAATTGCCCAAACTTCCCTCGATTTTTATTCATCATAAATATAATTAATTCGCTGAATATCAATATAGTTATCTTGATAGTAGGGTAAGGGCTTGGGTGAATCATCATTTAATTTCTCTTAATTTGCGCCTCGATATACAAATCCCCTTAACAATAATATTACCCGAATGGCAGATAATTTAGTGATTGTGGAGTCCCCCGCGAAGGCGAAAACGATAGAAGGTTTTCTTGGAAAGGACTTTATTGTGAAGTCAAGTTTTGGTCACGTGCGCGACCTGGTGAAGAACGATAAAGCGATTGATGTAAATAATAATTTCACTCCTTTATATGAGGTGAGTGAGGACAAGTCGAAAGTAGTGGATGAACTCCGCCGTTTAGCGAAGAAAGCCAAAATGGTTTGGTTAGCGACGGATGAGGACCGCGAGGGAGAAGCCATCTCATGGCATCTTTATGAAGCCCTCGAACTGAAGAAATCAAATACAAAACGTATCGTTTTTCATGAGATTACGAAGAAAGCTATTTTAGATGCTGTAGCGAATCCGCGCTTTATTGATATGCATATGGTGGATGCTCAACAAGCACGCCGTATCCTCGACCGCTTAGTGGGTTTTGAATTATCACCCATCTTATGGAAAAAAGTAAAACCAAGTTTATCTGCAGGTCGTGTGCAATCGGTTTCGGTGAAGCTGATTGTAGAGCGCGAACGTGATGTAGAAGCCTTTGATAGTAAATCAGCATTCCGTGTCATCGCATTGTTTAATGTTAAAGATAAGAACGGAAACTCATCTACCTTGAAAGCAGAGTTGCCACAGCGATTTGCGAAGAAAGGCGATGCGGAAGATTTTCTTAAAAAATTAGCAAACGCAACGCATAAAATTGATAATTTAGAGGTAAAACCTGGAAAGAAAAGTCCATCTGCTCCCTTTACCACCTCTACTTTGCAACAGGAAGCTTCTCGTAAATTAGGTTTTAGTGTATCGCAAACCATGGTGGTAGCACAGAAGCTTTATGAGAGTGGAAAGATTACGTATATGAGAACGGATTCGGTGAATCTTTCTCAAACCGCTCTTGATGGAGCGAAGGAAGCCGTACTTAAAATGTACGGGAAAGAATATTCGAATCCACGACAGTATAAGAATAAGAATGCAAGTGCTCAAGAGGCGCATGAAGCCATTCGTCCTACCGATTTTCAGACTACAGCGATCGACGGAGAAAACTCGGAAAAGCGTTTGTATGATTTGATTTGGAAGCGTTCTATTTCGAGTCAGATGAGTGAAGCTGTGTTGGAAAAGACAGTAGTGAGTATTGGAAATAATAAATCGAAAGATATTTTTAATGCCACGGGTGAAGTAGTTCGTTTCGACGGATTTTTACGCGTGTACATGGAAGGTACGGATGACGAAAATGAAGAGAACGAAAAAGTAGAAACAGGTTTGTTACCTCCATTAAAAGTGGGTCAAGAGCTCGACTTGGATGTAATGACAGCTACCGAAAAGTTTTCGTTACCCCCTGCCCGTTATACGGAAGCAAGCTTGGTAAAGAAGTTGGAAGAACTAGGTATCGGTCGCCCTTCTACCTACGCACCTACCATCTCCACCATTCAAAAACGTGGCTATGTGATAAAGGAAGATCGCATGGGTAAGGATCGAAAGTTTGAAGTGTTTACCTTAAAGAATGGAAAAGTTTCGGGCGAAGTGAAGACGGAAACGTATGGCACTGAAAAATCCAAAATGTTTCCTTCGGATATAGGTACCGTAGTGACCGATTTCTTGAGTCAGCATTTTCCAGTAATCATGGATTATAACTTCACGGCTACAGTAGAAAAAGACTTCGACGAAATTTCAGATGGGAATTTGGTGTGGACAAAAATGATCAAGAAGTTTTATGGTCCTTTTCATAAATCAGTAGAAGAGACAGAGCAAAATAGTGAGCGTGCTACCGGTGAACGTGAATTGGGAACTGATCCAAAATCAGGAAGAAAAGTAATTGCACGTATCGGAAAATTTGGTCCGTTGGTGCAGATCAACGCAGAAACAGAAGAGGACAAACCACAGTATGCTCGATTGCGAACTGGTCAGCGGTTGGAGACGATTACCATAGAAGAAGCGTTAGATTTGTTTAAGATGCCTCGTAACTTGGGGCAATATGAAAATATTGATATCACCATTGGCATTGGACGTTTTGGTCCGTATGCGAAGATGGATGGATTGTTTGCATCACTCGGAAAAGAAGATGATCCTTACACCATCGATTTTAATCGTGCCATTGAACTCATCGAACTCAAAAGAAAAATTGAGCGTGAACGTGTCATCAAAATTTTCAAGGAGCGTGAAGATGTGCAAGTGTTGAAAGGAAGATGGGGACC
>CAIXTT010000208.1 GCA_903922455.1 uncultured Bacteroidota bacterium
CCTTCCACTAAAAATGTATCTCTCACCGAACAGCGATCCACTTTTGTTTCCACCCAATAAATGCCAGTGTCTTTCACAGTAATACTATTTGTTGTTGCGCCCGTGGACCATAAAAACAAGGTTCCTAATTTTTGCGCTTTCAATTCCACTTCAAACTTTTCGCAAATCGAAACTACCGATTGCAAATTATCGAAATCAGCAATGGTAACTTTGATGGTATCACTGCCGATGCAGAATCCATCATCTACCAACACAAAATAATTATTGGTAGAAGAAACATTTATTTGTTGACTACTACTTCCCTGGGACCAAACATAGGAAGCTCCAACATTTCCTGCATCTAACGAAATGGTTTCTCCCTCACACAGGACCGTATCTAATCCTAAGTCCACTTCGGGAGCTAATCGCACATCTATATCAATGGTATCAAATTGCAAGCAACCACTTGAATTAACCAACAACGTATACGTTCCTGTTTGAGAAACCTGAATACTCGAAGCGGTGCTGCCTGTTGACCAAGAATAATTACCTGGAAGTGTAGTAGTGAGTGTAGTCGTTTCAGGAGCACAAATATTCTCATCAGGAATTGCCGCTAAAGTTGGAACATAATCTACGTTGATGGTATCCGAAGCGGAACAACGATCAATAGAAACATTTACAAAATAAGTTCCTGCTGTATTTACCGTTTGCTGAGAAACAGTACTTCCATCTTGCCAACTATAATTTGCATTCGCATTGGTTGCATCCAACAACAAATTCGCATTAGGACATAATGTAGTGTCGCCTCCAAAATCAACAACTGGCAAAGCCTGTACAGTTACATTCACTGTATCTTTTTGCACACAGTTAACGGTAGAGAGTGTTAAAACATATTGTCCTGTTTGATTCACGAGTATAGATGAAGTTGTACTTCCTTGCGACCAAGAATAATTCCCAACTAAATTTGTAGAGAGGGAGATGGATTCATTCTCGCATAATAAAGTATCTGCTGGTAAAATAAGTTTAGGTTCGAAAGTAATATTGATCGTATCCGCAGCCGAGCATAAACCAACTAAAGCAGTCACAGAATAATTTCCTGTATTGAAAACGCTTATCGATGAATTGGCGCTTCCGGTATTCCATGCGTAAGTTGCTCCGGCATTAAATGCATTCAAGACAATACTATCTCCAGGACAAAGTACATCATCTCCACCAAAATTAACTACAGGCAATGCTTGCACCGTTACGTTCACGGTATCCTTTTGAATACAGTTCACCGTAGAGAGCGTTAAAACATATTGTCCTGTTTGATTCACGAGTATAGATGAAGTTGTACTTCCTTGCGACCAAGAATAATTCCCAACTAGATTAGTGGATAGCGTAACGGATTCATTCTCACACAACGATGTATCTGCTTGTAAAATAAGTTTTGGCTCGGAAGTAATATTGATGGTATCACCAGAAGCACAAGAGCCAATAGAAGCAGTAACAATAAAATTACCGAGCGCAAAAACAGTAATTGCGGACGTACTCGCCCCTGTATTCCAAACATAAGAGGCCCCAGCATTAAACGCATTTAAAATAATACTATCACCGGGACACAGAACATCATCCACTCCAAAATTGACGGCAGGTAATGCTGCGAAATTAACGATGGTAGTATCTCTTTGAATGCATCCATTATCGTTGGATTGCACCCAATAAATTCCATTTGTATTCACTACGAGTGAAGTTCCACTGCTTCCATCCGACCAAGTTAATACTCCAACACCATTAGATTGAATTGTAAAATTTTGACCGCTGCATAAAGTAGTATCGGCACTGGATGAAAGTGGAACAGAGAAATTTACATCAATAGAATCTCTATCGATGCAAAGACCATTACTTGCCTGCACCCAATAAACACCAGATTGTATTGCATTTAAAGTTTGTGCAGTAGATCCATCTGACCATAAATAAGTAGCACCAATATTGGAAGCATCCAATAAAATAGTTTGTGTTGGACATAAAGTAGTATCTGTTCCTAAATTAATTTGCGGTAGGGCGTTAACGGTAGCAAGCATCGTATCGCGCAAAACACAACTTCCGCTACTTACCTGCACCCAATACGATCCGCTAGATGCGACCGATATGGTTTGGGTAGTTGCATTGGTAGACCACAGATAAGACGCTCCTGCAACACCGGGATCCAAGAGGATAGTAGCGGTATCACAAACTGTAAGATCGGGTCCTATCGAAACACTACTTAACGTATTTACCAAAATACTATCTCTTCGATTACAACCTGGATAATTGATATCGACATAATATAATCCAGCTGCATTCACTGTTATTGCTTGTGTTGTGACGCCTGTACTCCAAGCATACGTTGCACCAGGATTCAATGCATTCAAAGAAATAGTACTTCCTGGACACAAAACGGTATCGGGCGGTAACGGATCGGCAGGACCGGAGGTGACAGTAATTTGAAAACAGATAGTATCTCTTAAGTTACATGTGAGAGAATCGTATAACACACAACACGCATCATACACTCCCGTAGTCAAATAAGTATGAGATGGATTCTTCGTGCTATCTAACGTTGATGCATCACCGAAATCCCAGGAATAAATCATTTGCGCTGATCCGCTAGTACTTGTATTGTTGAAACTAACCGTTAATGGAACGCAACCGGTATTGCTTGGACTCACGGTTCCGGTAGCCGTAATATCTACAAATTGCATATCAATTTTAAAAACGGCGATATCCCAACTTGCACCTGCACCTTTGGTTGTAGCAACGGATCCAGGAAGTGTTGGAAATGTGTTGGAGCCCGTGCATACCCCTTGATAAATAATTCCTCGACTATCAAAACGACTGGTTCCTCCATCCACATGATCACCACCAGAACCATAATAAGTAGCAAAAACAAGTGCGGTGGCATCTTGATTAATTACAGCTTCATAAAATGATCCACCGCTAGGAATGGCATTTGGCGTAATGGCATAGCCAGCAACGGTCCCAAATCCACTTATATAAACTTTATTGCAATTATCCACAAGAAATGCTGTAGGCGAAAAATTTGCTGAACTTGCTGTTCCCAAACAAGTTTGAAAAATCACTGAACTAAAATCATACAAGAATTTAATGATGAAAATATTTCCACTTACCACACCATAACAACCAGGAGTGATGGGCAAATTCCCTTCTGTTATTCCATAGAGATAAACATTATTACTTGCATCCAACTGCAAGAAATACGCTTGATCATATCCTGATGTTCCGATATAAGAAGACGCTAATGCAAAATTTCCAGTAGAGGCCAAATACATCACCCAACCATCCATTCCACCTCCTAAAAAGGCAGGGTGAATCGCACCTGCCAATACCGGAAAATTAAGACTTGAAGTAGCACCAGATATATACAATCCAAAACCAGACGCATCGAGCTTCAGTCCCAGCGCTGCATCATCTGCACTTCCTCCCACAAAAGTTGCCCACGCTAATGTAGCGAAAGAAGCATTCAATTTGATGATCACACCATCTTGTGCACCATTATAAGTAGCATCCAATGCACCAACTGTTGCAGGAAAATTATTAGATGTTGTGAAGCTCGCAATGTAAACTGTCCCTGCTGCATCCGCAATAATTTCTCCTCTGAATGTATCACCATAATTGTAAGTAATTACATTTTGTCCATCATTCGAAGTTCCTCCAATAAAAGTAGAACCTACCAACGCAGTACCTGTACTATTCAATCGGGCGACGATAATATCTGAACCTCCATTATGTGTATTATCATAACAACCCGGAGTTGTAGGAAAATCAGTTGAGAAACAGGAGCCATAAATTAACAAGTCGAAATTGGCTAAGGAAAACATACTATGTACATATTCTTGATCGTTTCCACCCAAGTAAGTAGAATAAATTCTAGCGGATCCTGTTGGATTAAGTTTAGTAATAGCAATATCTACATTCCCTCCGAAAGTACCATCAAAAGCGCCTGGAGTTATTGGATAACCGGTTCCAAAACATCTTCCCCCTGTAATAATATTTCCAAGATCATCATAGGCTGCACTATGTCCGTAGGTAGTAGCGTTTGATCCCGAATAAGTAGAAGCCACAACAACGGGATCAATGATCAAAGGAAGGTTTGCATCGTAATTTCCAACTTGAAAAGATACCTCATCTTTATTCAAAACAAAATGACAAGTTACTTCTCTTTGTTTTCCTTCTACAAGCTGATATGCAAAAGGTTTTAACTCTGAAAAAATACCTACTGTTGTGCTTACGACTAAAGCACCATTATCATCAATCATCATACGATCAGCGCCATGATACTTCATCACAACCTGACGATAATCACTGTGAGGTTGAACAATAAAATCATACTTTGGTGATCCATGCTCTGAATACACTTCTAAATTAATACCTGAATAAAGAGCGGTATAATGTATACGCCCATACCCATTAACGTTAGAAGCCCACTTTTCACTTTTGTTACCAATAAAATAATTGCTATACCCAGCAAATAATTGTTCACCTAATGGCTGAGTTGATTGAGCATTTAGAAAATCAATTTTTAAACCATGAAAATTCATTTTAGTTTTATTGGCTACCTCAGGACCTTTATCATGTTCTAACTCATGAATGTCAAAAAGGTGTTGAGGATTTAACAATGTATAACTAAAACCTTTTTCTTCTAGGAACAAAGACCCCCCTTTAATATCGGTTCGATACAAGACATGCGAATCCCATTGTCCTTTATTTTCTTTAAACTCTAGACTGTTTTTTTCTTCATCTCCATGCGCTGTTGCAATGAAATTAATGAGAAGAAATAATGCGATGAAATGGATGCGGATAGTCAATGCGCGTGAAATTTAGACCCTTAAATTACAAAAAATCTATTTAATACCAAATAAAAGTATATTTTAGTCCTATCTGCTAGTCCTTTTTCACCAATACTTCTTAAAAAAATAGTTCCGCAGGCTAGGGCTATTCAACCATTTTTTTAAATCGTCTTGGCAAAAAAATACGTCGCAGCTTTTAGCTAAAATATACTTGTATTTGGTATAATTCGTATTAAAATATTAGTTTTGACGATAATTATCCCTAAATATTACCAAATCCACTGAAAAACGGCATGAATTACCTCAATCAAATCGACATTAATTTGCCTCGTGCACGTGTAGTGGAACTTTTTGATAATACCGAAAATTTAAAAGAATGGATGCCCGGATTGTTGCTCTTTGAAACGGTTGAAGGACAACCCGGAAAACCTGGATCGAAGTCGAGGATGGAATTTCAAATGGGCAAAAGAAAAATCAAAATGATTGAAACGATTATTTCCAATAATCTGCCCGATGAAATGGAAGGATATTATGAAATGAACGGAGTTAAAAATAATATCAAAGCATCCTTTGTTGAAATTGAACCAAACAAAACCTTGTATACTTCAGAAAGTACATTCATGCTATCGGGAGTTATGTGGCTTATTGGACCCTTAATGAAAAAAACGTTCATGAAAACTTCTCAAGATTATCTTGAACGATTTAAACAATTTGCTGAAGGAAAAGGATTGTAGTAGTATGGATGAATTATAATTGAGTTGCGTTTACTTACCCATTAATTTAAAAAATATATGAATCTTGTCTTCAAAGATATTCTATCTATCACTATGATTTTATTCGCGGTGATTGATATTATCGGATCTTTACCCGTCATCATAGAAACCAGAAAACGCGTTGGTATGATCCACGCGGAAAAAGCCACTTTCGCTTCATTACTTATTATGGTGCTGTTTTTATTTTTAGGAGAAAGCATTTTAAATTTAATAGGTATTGATGTTTCTTCCTTTGCAATTGCTGGATCTTTAGTGATATTTTTCCTTGCGTTAGAAATGATTTTAGGAATACGATTGTACAAAGACGAAGTTCCTGAAACTGCTTCTATCGTTCCCATCGCTTTCCCGCTTATTGCAGGAACCGGAACCATGACCACCTTAATTTCATTGCAATCACAATACTCCACAGAAAATATATTAGTAGGAATTTTCGTTAATATGGTCGTTGTTTACATCGTACTTCGATTGGTGGAACCTATCGAGAAATTATTGGGTAAAGCGGGCATTAGCATCATCAGAAAAGTATTTGGAATTGTATTGATGGCCATTGCGATTAAATTGTTCCGAACTAATTTGGGATTTTAAAAACCGATCAAACTAAATCGAATGTCAAGATTAGTTAAAAGTTTTACATATGCATTAAAAGGGATATATTTCTATATTACCTCTAAAGGAAATGTGCGCATACATCTTTTAGCCACAGTGTTCGTCGTTGGAATGGGATGTTGGTTACACGTATCAATAAAACAATGGGTTTTACTTGTTCTTGCTATTGGGATGGTGCATACTGTAGAAGCAATTAACACCGCCATTGAAGAAATTGTCAATTTTATTTCTCCACAACAACATCCATCTGCAGGAAAAATAAAAGATTTAGCGGCAGGTGCCGTTCTAATTATCGCAATAACGGCAGCACTGATCGGGATCATTATTTTTATTCCACTACTTGTTCAGAAACTCAACTTGTAATTGGTATTAATCGACTAACAAAACTTTATTGATTCCAATAGGTTGATTGACATAAATTGTTTTTAATAGATACATTCCAGACATTAAACTTCCCTTATCAAAATGAGTAGTGATTCCATCTGCTCCAAATTGATGTATGAGTTTACCGGTTAAATCAAACAATTGGAAACTCACTTCTGAATAATTCACATCACCACGAACAACAAAAGTTGCTCCACTTTGAATAGGCATCGGGAAAATTTCTACTGAATAATTTTCAGCCAAGAGTTCACCTTCTCTACAATTTACATAGCACCAAATGATCCCGAAAAAATTTGTTTGGAAGTACCTGTACCAATCATCCAAAACAATGAAGCACCACCACTATTAAAATTACTATAATCCTCAAACCACCACTCGTTTGTATTACCAACTGCAGGAGCAGGTACAGTATAAGTTACATTCGTTTGAGAACAAAAGTCACTTGAATTAGGAGATACCGCGATAAACTGAGCATTTGCCTGGTGAAGATTAATAAAAAGCAGAATGATCGTTGTTAAGCATAAGAATTGCTTCATTGAACGAAGATTGATTAGTTTACATGTAATGTACTAAAAGGAGAGGTAAAACTTTGCGACAACAATTCAATTAAAAAATTAAATATTTTGGCTAACATTATAAATCCATAGGAAAATTAAGCCAAAATCACCTCTTCAGAAGTTAATAAAGCTTGATTCTTCAACCTCAACAAAATCTGCATTACTGTTACCACATCCTTTTGGCAATAAGTAACAATACGATTCAAATCCTTTTCATTCCAATAAACCGAACCTACTTGTGATCCATCAATATCATCTTTCGGACTTGGAATTCCTAAAATATAAGCCAACAAATTTAACGGCGTATAATTTTTATAATCACCAAACTTCCATAATTCCATGGTATCTAAATGTGGAATTTCCCAAGGCTTCTTACCATACAAATCGAGTTGTGCGGGAAGTGGAATTCCATGAATCACCATTCGTCGACTCATGTATGGAAAATCAAATTCCTTTCCATTATGACCACACAAAATCATGGGTATTTTTTTATTTCGCTTATCCGATTCGGTGATTTGATTTAACAGCGCCGCAAAATTTTCCAATAATATTTTTTCATCATCGCCATAAAAAGATTTTAATCGAAACTGCCTACCTTCATCCTTGCAGGAAAGAAATCCGGTGGTGATGCAAATAATCTTTCCAAACTCAGCATAAATACCCGCTCGCTCATAAAGATGCTGTTCTTCCATCCCCTCTTCACGTTTTAAGTTGGATGCTTTTCGGAGCCACAATGGCTTTAGTTCCTCTGGAGCATCTTCAAAAGTGGCATACTGCGGAACCGTTTCAATATCCAGACAAAGGATGTTTTCTAAAGAAATGGAATTAATCATATTTCGAATCTTTTAACCAAAGATAAACATCAGAATGGATTTAATCGTCTCTAAACGACAATAAACGTTTACCTACGATTCGTATCTGAAATTCAACACTTCATATTGTAAATTTCATTTTTATTCTACTGGAATAGTTTTGAAATGGAACTTTATACATTTTTCTACAATTTTCGTTCTTCTATGAAAAAGATCCTTCTCTTCTTCCTTGTATTTGCCAATGCATTACAAGCACA
The DNA here is from genome assembly GCA_903922455.1 of uncultured Bacteroidota bacterium. Taxonomy (GTDB): domain Bacteria; phylum Bacteroidota; class Bacteroidia; order AKYH767-A; family OLB10; genus JAJTFW01. Next base: position 8,198 of record CAIXTT010000208.1, read on the forward strand.
AACTATTAAAGGAAAGGTTACGGATCAACACACCCAACTATCACTCGCCTTTGTTACCATTGTGGAAGAAGGAACTCAAATTGGAACGTCTAGTGATATCGACGGTTA
>CAIXTT010000209.1 GCA_903922455.1 uncultured Bacteroidota bacterium
CATGATTGCTAATCGTTGATGATTGCTCTTGGAAGTACTTTTCCCGATTGATATGTCTCTCTTGCATGAAGGATACGAATTATGATATTCCTGCAAATTGCAGGAGTACGAAAATACGAAATTTACATGGAAGCTCCTTTAGGAAAGTCTAGGGGGCGTGTAAAATCCCATTTTTTGAAGCACTTTCCCCCTTAAAGCAATCTACAGCTCCCTTGAAATTTCAATTATTATTTACAAAGGAAAGATTATTAAATAATATAATTTGAAATTGACTTCGTTGAGAGACTTCAATCATCTGCGACATGTACCCCAATTCAATTTTAAAATTTTTATTAATGATATATCCTAATCCTCCATACACCCGGTTTCGATCAAATACAGGAGATTGACCATTGATAAATATTTCATTATATGCAGAAAGATAAACCGTATTTCCTATTAATGTTTTTTTATTTATTGGGATATTTAAAGAAAGAAAATATCGAAAGCGATATTGCGTATCTTCTTCGATAAATCGTTCTTCAAGACGATAACGATGCTGTATAAAGAACCGCCCCAATTTCTGTTTTGTAATAAACTGTTGATAAATCCGATGCTCTTTACTTTCCACTTTTAGGTCGGTATTCTTAACATAGCGCTCAGATATAATATATCCATAGCCTATTAAAATATTATTATTTTCTTCAGTGAGATTATATCCAATTCCTGTTCGCAGTAATAGCTGTTGCAGATCACCCGCGAAGTTGTAATTTCTATATTGGATTTCATTGTTCCAATTTATTTTTTTGCTGAGTGCTTGATTCCCAAAATAGATAAACCAATTTCCAATTTCTGATTTTTGTGCAGAACAATTGATTGTACTAATTATAAAGAAGCAGATCAGTATGAATTTATATTTTTTGATGGACATTAGGATTATGAGAAACGCTCATCGAGATGCAAAGAAAACGATTATTTTTAATTTTTGGAATTCTAAAATTTATTAACAAAGATTTAAGTAAAAAGTTTTAGGTTATAATTCCGCCCGTAACATGTTAACAATAAATAAAAAGCTGCATTCATCTTTATCAAAAGAAGATGAACACAGCTGTAAGAGAGTTGTTTTGGCTTTTCTCTTATTTCGTAACTACCACTTTTTTAGTGGTGATTCCTGTCGAGTTAGAAATCTTCAAGATATAATTCCCTGCATAATACGTTTTAGTATCAAAAAATCCTATTGTTGCACCTTGATACACGATAGTCTTATCAATAAGTTTTCCATGGATATCGTACAGCGCTAATTCAGTGTCTTCGCGATTTAAATCCAAAAGCTGAACTACCAATAACTCACTAGTTGGATTTGGAAAAACATTTACATTTAACTCGGTGTTTGAATGTTCAACTAGTGAAGATGTGCCTGGCGTATAAGTAGTAGTTCCCGCGGGGACATTGGTCACTTTAGCAGCAACAATGTTTCCATAAAATGTGGGACCAACAACATAAGGATACGCCGAATTCCAATTGGCATCAACAGAAGCGAAGTAACAATAGATTCCATTCGGATATTCTGGAGTCACACAAAACCGGCCATTATGTTCATCTAAATAATCAGAGCTGGATGGAGCTGTATATTCGTAGTCTTCTCTGAAATATCCTAAAGGATATGTTGTGCTTACTACGGGTCCTGCAGTAACCGAAGCTCCCGTTGGACTTGTTATGCGCGTTGTAATATTTCTCAACTGATAACTGGATTTAATTCTAACAATGGGACCCGTTCCAGTTGCACTTTGATAACCATAAGCCCCATATATTGGAAATCCATCATACGCAAATCCAATTAGTGGAGAATGCGTGGTGCTATCGATAACATAAAGTCCATCTGCATTGTATAAATTGCAAATTGTAGAGATCACGATCAAGTCAAGATTAAAAGCACTTGGGTTTTGATGGTGATGATAATTTCCCATGGCTGGATGTGCTTTGGCACAGTCGAAACCACCACGCTCAGCAGGAATTGCATCGCGATTCCAAGCTTGAGTTGCTCCCATTCCTCCTGGACAAGGTGGATTTCCAGGCCCACCACAAAGCGCATTCGTAGCTGCATTCCATGCTACACCGTCTCTATAATCAAACAACGCTACACCATTTATAAAGAGACCAATATTTCCTCCTGTAGTATTAACAGGTGTTCCTGTATTTGGAGCAGGAGTTAATGGAAAACGAAAAATAGCATTTTGGTTGGTGGCAAGCGACGGATTGCCATAAAAAGGTCCAGTCACATAACTGGGTAATCCAGTTGTCCTAATGTAAACATCCGTCGTGTTATATTGCACCGTTTGCACATTCACTAAAGAAGCATCATTGATGGGAGTGGAATTTCCAGCAACGTAATGTCGTGCAGTTACGGTATTGTTTTGCAGCCACGATAAAATGGCAGCATTGGTTTGGGCTTGCATCGAATTATTGGTGATCGCCAACAGAAGGAATACAAATACTTTTTTCATTTTACTTGAGTTTAGAGGATATGGATTTTAGTCGATTTATTTAGATTAATCCTTCGCTACAGATGAAATAATTTCTTTAGGGTAGGTATGGTTGGAATTAAACACAAACTCTTTGTCACTTAAAGTTAAAAGAAAGCTGATGATATCTACTTTTTCATTCTCGGTGAGTTGGATCTTCTCATTTAACTCAGGCGCCAATGTTTTTGATTGAATAATTCCAGTGGTATAATGATTCATTACTTCCGATAATTTCTTAAAACGACCGTCGTGCATATATGGAAAAGTGTATTCAATATTTCTAAGCGTAGGAGTTTTGAATTTGAATGCATCGGTTGAATCAAGTGAAATATGCATTCTTCCTTTGTCTTTTAAGATGGGATTTTCAAGGAGACCATTATTTACGAATTCATCATTGGTAAACAATGGTTCGCGATGACAAGAAGAACAGTTTTTTTGAAAGAGCGCATAGCCATTTTTTTCTTGCACAGAAAATTGCTCGGTGCCGCTCATCACTTTGTCGTATTTCGAATTAGCACTTACTAAGGTGAGTAAAAATTGACTGATGGCTTTTAATGTTTTTTCTCCAGTTGGAATACTATCTCCATACGCATGAAAATAGAGTTGACGATATTTTTTTGAAGCTTGAAGTTTAATCACTACATTTTTTATGGAGCTTCCCATTTCCAGTGGATGTGATATGGGAGCCAATGCTTGCATGTCCAAATTGTTGATGGCACCATCCCACATAAATGATTTTTTCCAAGCTAAGTTCATCAATGCGGGAGAGTTTCTGGTGCCGATGCTATCGTAAATACCGTGACTCAACGCATGATCAATATGTGTAAATGCACTGTATGGTGAATGACAACTTTCACAAGAGATGGAATTGTTTTCGGATAAGATGGGATCATAAAACAAGACTCTACCTAAGTTCACTTTGTTTTTTTCGATTGGATTTTTGGAAAAATCGTATGTTGGTTTTGGCCATAATGATGGATTCGAAAGATTGGATTCGCGTGTTGTAAATGCCGTGATAAAAAGAAAAAACAAGATATAAAGATATTTATTCATTTGTTTTCACCTTAAAATTTTTAGCCAACATCTCAGATAGTTCTACCGCTTTTGTAGAAGGCGACATGATATGATGATCAAAAGATAAGTTTATTAATTTGAGAAACGGATTTAAGTTTAGAGCGAGTTTAATATCCTCATCACTTACATCCAATTCCACTTTTTGCAGCGCATTAAAAGGTTGCTGATACCCGCCTAGATGAAACTGAAATTCTTTTGATGGTTCATCCTTTCTATTTACTTGGCCTTCCATTTTAAAATTGATATAGCCACTTTGCCAAGTCCAGTACATACCATGGGTAGGATCTAATTCTCCGCCCAACGCACCAGAAACATTTGTTAAACTGTCGATGCCCAAATAAAATCGAATGGAGTTGTAGGAAATCGACCGAAAAGTTTTGATGGAGAGGGAAGTAGATGCAGGCAAACTAAAATCAATAAGATGATAACTGTTCAACGCTGTAAAAACGAGTTCATCGTCCTTTAGAAATTGGATTTTCGAAATATAAAATTTTAATTGGTTAATTTGGAGTGTATCTCTTTCGTTCTTTACGAGGACGAGATCATGAAGAAGTTCTTTTCCATCCAAAGTTGCGTTAAAAGAAATATTCACGCGTTGCGCATCACTCCATGTATGTGATAATAATAAAGCAAGGAGGACGCAGTATTTCTTCATTTATGAGGAGGAGGGCTTCTATGTATGGAAAAAAGTTGTGCAATTTCTTTTACCAATTCAGCATAATATTTCTCTTGATCATCTTTGCATAATTCATGTATATCTACAAAGTGACTATAATGGATTTTTTCAATTTCAGTTTTCACATTTCCAATTTCATTTTCCATAGAATCAACTACAAGCTGATTATTCTCTTCTAATAATTGTAAGTAAAGCGTATTTTTTAAAGCAACGATTTTCTTTTCCTTGCTTTTAATTTTTGCTTTGTGTACGGTGATAAGCGCATCGTACTTTATGATTTGGTTTTGATCAAGATGTAATCGTTCAATGATAATATTTCTTGGACTTTCTCCTTGATGATGTTTGGGTCGTTTGAAGAAGATGAAAGCGACCAAAGCGATATTCGTGAGCAAGAGCACGACCGCTAGAATGCGTATCAGTTTGTTCTTGTTCATGGATAGAGAGAGTTACTATTATTAATTTGTAATGATTGCAAAAGATTGTTTTTTTCTGTTGGCATCAACAATGATTGCGTCATAATAAATACATTGAAAAGCACAATCAAGCTAACGGAAGTAACCAATGACCATCCCATTTTTTTGGAGATGGTATTTTCTCGTATTACTTGAATTTTTTGTTCTATTCTTAAAAATAAAAAGGGAGGAATCTCCACTTTTTCTACCGCTTTAAGCGGATCTAAGAAATTGTTTAAATTGTTTTGTGACATGATACTTGGTGTTTAGACGCAGTTATTATTGTTTTCCTTCGCTGAGCTTCAATTTTTTTTCGAGTCCAGTTTTCGCTCTTTGAACCAAGGATTCAACCGCTTTTGGACTCAAATTCATGATTTCAGCGATTTCCTGTTGACTTTTAGATTCTAGCTTGCTTAAGATAAGCGCTGTTTTCTGATTGGGGGGGAGTTTGTTTATTAAGCCATAGATCTGCTGGAGCTTTTCTTTTTGCTCCATCAATACTCCGGGATGATTAAAGTGACTCATTTCAGGGTGTGCTGCATTTCCATCTGAAAAAAAGAGGGAAGTTAAAGCGGCGAAACGACGTATTCTATTTTTTGATCGGATAAAGTCGAGGGATTTATTAATCGTAATTCGATAAATCCATGTCGAAATTTTGGCTTGCCCTTTAAAATTTTCTAGTGATTGATGGATGGCTACAAAAACATCTTGAGTGATTTCCTCTGCGTCTTCTTTATTTTGAACATACTGAAGCGATAAGTTATAAACTAACTTACCATACTTCGTGTAAAGTTCTTGTAGCGACATTTCTAATTGACCTCACGAATATATTTTTTTATTTCGAGAAATGGAGTGAAAGAATTAAGTCAATTTTGTTTTAGCGACTCAACATTAAAAAAAGCTAAATTAATCCTTTGATTCATTTTTGATAGAAGCAGGTAAAAGCATAATTCCAAACTAATTGGTTTCATAATCCAAGGTCACGGTAATCGTTGCTGTTTTTCTTTTGGATGTAGTATTAAATGAGCCGCCCCAGCTATATTCTTCGGAAGAATTTTGTGCTACGATTTGGAAAACGCCCATGTCAGCATTTTTTAATTTCCCAACACGAGCTCCTGCATTTTCCGCAATTTTAGAAGCGCGCACATTGGCGTCCTTGGTGGCTTCGGCAATCATTTCAATTTTTAATTCAGCCAACTTCGTATAATAGTATTGTGGATTGTTGGAGTAAAATTCAATGCCTGTATTGATGAGTTCACTTACTTCTCGTGAAATATTTTCAACTTTATCTACTTCGTACGATTCAATCTGTACGTCTTGTCGCAATCGATACCCGGTAAACGTCGAGCTAATACGGTTTCCTCTATTGTCGAATGATTCATCAAACTCTTTTACAATGTCTACTGCAGAAAAGATCATGTTTTCGGGTTTCAGTCCTTTCGCGATCATATACTTTCGGATGTTTTCACGGTCTTTGTCGAGTTGTGCATAGGCGTCCTTCAGTTCTAAGCTCTTTTTCCCAAAAGATCCCGACCAAACAATCAGATCAGAAACAAAACTCTTGCTTCCCAGTCCTGTAACCGAAATATTGTTGCTAGAATTATTTCGATTCTTA
>CAIXTT010000210.1 GCA_903922455.1 uncultured Bacteroidota bacterium
ATTTGCAAAAGAGACCATCGTTTTAGCGATGCGATGCGCATTACTGATTTCTTTCTTGAAATCGAGCATATCGCCCTCGCCTTGATCAATGATGTTTTGTATGCGTTTCACATGACAAGTATATAAAATTCATTTTAGATTCTTGTTAATTTTTGTAAACTGAACCAAAAAATCATGGATTAAAATCATTTTCTAATTTGGGACCTTCTTTTAACACTGAGTGCACAGAGTTTTCACAGAGGCCACTAAGTACTTTCAAAGAAAATCACATCTGTGTTTTCCGTGCATATCTTTATGCAATTTATTATAAATGATGATTGGCAAAGCGAATATAATTAATTTTACTATGGAATATAGCAGCGCTTAATTGACAAAAAGTATCTATTCGAAAATAGCAATGAAAGGAAATTAATTAGCAATAATAGTATCATAGCTCGCCGTGTAAGTGGCAAACAAACCCCTTCCACCATTTATGTTTGATTTAACATTAGAGGGAACAGCAAATGGACTTCCATTGCTGGATACTTGATTTTCGGCATCTCGCCAAAACTCATACGTAGCAAAATCGACGGAGCAAAATTTCACAACGATGGTATCTCCCTTCTTATAATAATCTTTTTCTTCGTTGTTATCCTCTTCCGCTTCTGAATTCTGAATACTTCCGCGATTGTAAGGAAAATTAAACGAACGTCCATTAATAAATCGATCTTCAAAAACAGATCCAAGCGGAGCAATGAAAAAATCATCCTTATTTAATCGCTTAGCAAACCATCGGTATGCATTTCCTAATGTATCCGGATCTGATAATTTTGCCCAAGCCCATCCAAGGCTATCTAAATCTTCTTGTACTTTAAACCATGTACTATCGAGTGGAATTGGCATTGGCAACTTTGCAATAGAACTTAATTGCTCACCCGCTGCGGTAATAATATTCAACGAATAAGTAGTACCTGGAGTGCCAATCATTGTCGGAAGAAAAGTTATGGAATCTAGTGCGACGTAAAATCCACCTAAAGAAAATCCATTAATGGAAGTATCTAGCTCTGTCAATTGAACAGTATCTATTCCATCGCTGATATAAACCAACGCACCACGCACCGGTAAATTATTGATGGTATTTTGTCCGATGGGATCAAAGTATGGTTCGGTTTTACTGAGGATCACATAGGGTGGCAATCCATTTTCTACATACCCTTCTACCATCACTTTTTGGTCGATAGGTGGTAAATCCAAATCAATATTTTTCTCGCACGAACTAATAAATGCGATGCTTGCGATTATTAAAATAAAATATTTTTTCATCCTTAAAATTTAAAATTGTAAGTAACCGAAGGAATCACACTGAACAGTGATACTTGTTTTGCTTGCACTTTTTGATTTCCATCCTGACTATTTCCTTGCACATCGAAATAAATGAAATAGGGATTTTGTCGACCGTAGAAATTATAAACCGCAAATACCCATTCTGTTTCGTAATTTCTTTGTTTTTGACTACGCAAGGTTGCAGAAATATCCAATCGATGAAATGCTTTTTGTCTGAAATCATTTCGCTTATCGAATCCGCTTAAAATGTAAAAATTATTATTTACACCAACCTGCCCACTTTGATCGATATTCACAGGAGGTCCTGCCGACATGAAATACCTTTCTGCAGGAAGCGTTAAGGCATCACCGGTAGCATACACCCATGTTAATCCGAATGTCCATTTTTTACTGTGATCATACACCACTACTAAAGAGGCATCATGACGTCGATCGTATTTAGCAGAAAACTCACGCCCTTGATTTAAGTCGGGGAATTTTCTCTTGGTGTATGATAGTGTATATCCAATCCAACCATTCAATTTCCCCATCGACTTCTTCACAAAAAATTCGGCACCATAACTCCATCCCTTACCGAAAACAAAATTATTATCCGGATTATTTCGAACATCTCCATCGGGTGTAGCCCCTTCTTCGTAATCGATTTGGTTCTTCATTTCCTTGTAATACACTTCTACCGAAGTTTCGTACATATTGTCCTTTAGATTTTTGAAATAGCCTAACGAATATTGAGTTCCGAACTGAGGTTTAACTTTATCCGTACTTGGCACCCACACATCAGTAGGCAAACTCACCGAACCAAAAGAAGCGATGTGGATATACTGATAATTTTGTGTGAAGGATGCTTTTACAGAAGAAGATTTATTCAACTCATAGCGCATACTAAATCGAGGTTCTGCATTCAGATAATCAGCAACTTTTTTTCCTTGAGCATAATCAATCGTATCCAAAAATTTTCCTGGAAAAGAAGGATCTTCTACGTAGCGCGAAAAAGGTCCAACATGGGCAAAATACGAAGCTCTCACTCCTGCATTCACTCTAAATTTTTCTGACACATCCCATTCATCATTCACATAAAAAGCAGCGTCGTGTGCATAGAAACGAGTTACTTTTCCTAAATCAAAAACTACATCGCCAGATCGTGCATAAGCATTGGTAGGTGTAAAGCGATGATAAATATAATTTCCTCCAAACTTTACATTATGCAAAATATTAGGAAACCAATTTAAATCAATCTTTGCATTATAATCGCGAATGCCCGAAAATATTTTGAAGTCAAACTCCTGCTGTGACGCACCAAATTCAAATTTATAATCGTTAAAGATGATCGAAGTATTCATGAACAATTGATCATTGAAAAGATGATTCCACCGTAAGGATGTAGTTGCATTTCCCCATGGGATTCTCACTTTAAAACCGGAATCGGCGCTCTTAAAATTAAACACATCGCGACCAAAATATCCACTCAAAAACAAACGATCCTTGGGCGACAACGTGTAATTTACTTTTGCATTTAGGTCATAAAAAAAATAGGAATTCCCTGCTATTCTAGATTCTGACTTTATAAAAGGCTCGCGCAAAAACAGATCAATAAATGTACGTCTACCACTAATCATAAACGAACTTTTATCCTTTACAATTGGACCTTCTAACGTTAATCGAGATGCGATATAGCCAATACCTCCGGATGCTTTAAACTTCTTTTGATTTCCATCCTTCATCGAAATATCAACTACTGAAGCTAAGCGTCCACCATATTGTGCAGGCATTCCGCCTTTAATAAGCGTAATATTTTTTACCGCATCTGGATTAAACACCGAGAAAAATCCAAAAAGATGAGAAGCATTATAGACAACACCTTCATCCAGCAAAATCAAATTCTGATCAGGCCCACCACCACGCACATAGAAGCCAGAGTTTCCTTCACCTGCATTTTGCACGCCAGGAAGAAGTTGAAGTGTTTTCAAAATGTCTACTTCACCGAGCAAGGCAGGTAAACTTTTGATCTTATCCACTTTCAGCTCTACTCTACCCATATCGGTACTTTGTACATTATTGTCCTTTCTTTCGGCGATGATCACTACTTCATTTTTCTCAATACCATATGGTAAAAGATCAATATCCCATCTTTTATCCGATGACAAGTCGATCTCCAACACTTGTTCCCTAAAACCAATATAATTAACAATCAAAGTATATTTACCAGGGTTAACCGTTAAAGAAAAAAAGCCATAGGCATTTGCGTTAGTACCTTTTTTCAACTCCTGTATATAGATCGCTGCACCAATCAACGCTTCACCAGAAGTGGAGTCTTTAACATAACCAGAAACAGTAATTTTTTTTAGATTTTCCTGTGCTGAAACGGAAGTGGAAAATAGAAATAGCGCAATGGCTAA
>CAIXTT010000211.1 GCA_903922455.1 uncultured Bacteroidota bacterium
ATGGCCGTGGTGAAAAGAGAAACGGGATCGTGGAAATGGCCTATTCTACAATTTGGGTATATGTCGGCATTAGCTTGGCTGAGTAGTTTCTTGGCTTATCAATTGTTAAAGTAATTTTCAAATTGATTTAATAATTTCTACTACTAGCATTTTAATCCAATTTCCTAAATTTGCTAAAGATTGATTATGGCGAAGGCAGTAACAGCAGAAGATTTAAGAAAAGCGCTTGGAAAATACATTCCGGCAGAAGCGGTAGATACATGTTTTGATTGGATTCAAAAATATAGAATCCGAGTTCGCATCAAGAAAAGCCGACAAACCAAACTGGGAGATTACCGACCTCCGCACGAGGGAAAGAGTCATACCATCACCATCAACCACGACTTAAACCCTTACGCGTTCTTAATTACATTCACGCATGAGGTAGCCCATCTCACTTGCTTTTTACGTTTTGGAAATTCAGTAGCTCCGCATGGCATAGAATGGAAAAGAGAATTTCAACATTTGATGTATGGGTTTTTAGAGCGGAAAATATTTCCCGAAGAAATTTCAATAGCTGTTGTTAACTATATGCGTAATCCGGCGGCTAGCAGTTGTGGTGATGTGAATTTGATGAAAGCATTGCATGTACACAACGCCTATAACGATGAATGGATCCATTTAGATGAAATCCCTTTTAAATCTTTATTCACTACGCGAAACGGACAACAATTTATTAAGGGACATCAACTCCGTAAAAACTTTGAGTGTTTTGATCTACAAACGAAACATAAATATTTTATTCATCCGTTGATGGAAGTGAAGATTATTGAAGAAGTCGATAATTTAGTAAACGCTTAGAATTTCGAATTTTAATGTTAGTCGGCATAATTTCATAATTTTTCCTTGATTTTTTATAATTAACTACTTACCTTTGGCGTTAGTAACGTAAGACAGAAGAATGATTATTTCCTTTGGTTCAAAAGACACTCAAAAGATTTGGGAAGGATCTCGAGTAAAAAAGCCTGCTGTTGGACTTCAGGAAATTGCAAGACGAAAATTGAGAATGTTGAACAACTCTCAAAACATAGTCGATCTTAAAATTCCGCCTTCAAACAAATTGGAAAAACTAAAAGGTGCACTCCGTGAATATCATTCCATAAGAATAAATGATCAATGGAGAATCATCTTTAAATGGAATAATGGAAATGCATCAGAAGTTGAAATAATTGACTATCATAAATAACAATATCATGGCTACTCTTAGAAATATTCACCCAGGCGAAATTCTACAAGAAGAATTTTTGACACCATTCGGCATTAGCGCTTATCGCTTAGCGAAAGAAATTTCAATTCCACAAACAAGGATAAGTGAAATTCTCAAGTTCAATCGCCGAATTACAGCAGATACTGCATTGAGACTTTCTATGTATTTTGGTAACTCTCCTAAATTTTGGCTTGGACTTCAAGACGATTACGATTTAGAAGAAGAAAGAAAAGCTAAAATGTCGGAACTGAAATCTATTCGAGCTTTTGAAAATAACGCCGCCTAGTTATTTCAGCTTTTCGCCTATTTAGTTTTCAATAATTCAATTCGTATTGATTATTAAAAATAATTCTTGAAGAAAATAGTTGCACTTGTTGAGACAAGGCATGCCTTTTCTCAACAAGATTTCGCTCTCTATAAATATCACGTCGTCGTAGAGGCATTTCATACCTGCCTCTACGACGAAGCGATTGAAAATTTCATGGATTTAATTCAATAATATCCTAGCAAAAAAAATATGGTGAGCGAATTTAGGAGCTAACTGATGAAATAGCAAAAGAAAGAGAGATCATTGAAATGGAAAAAATTAAAAAGGTTTCTACTAATTCAATTAAGCCACCGAATGCTTCTCATACAACAGATGAATGATCCCATCCGACAAACCAATTTGAGGAACCACAATTTTATCGATATCCGCTTCTTCCAACACCGTTAAAAATATTTTGGCGGCCGGAACAATTACATCGGCACGATCGGGATTCAATCCCAACTTCGTGATTCTTTCTTCGATGGTGAATTCCTTTAACAAATAATAAGTCTCTAAAATTTTTTGGTAAGAAAGCGATTTCTTCTCCTTCCGGTCCACCATCCTATTGATCTTATTAATATTTCCTCCCGAACCAATAGCAGTGAGCGGATGATAATCTTTACAATTGTACTTGATCCAATCTTTAAAATAATTCCATACATCCTTTTCCACTTGGTTGTGAAGAAGTCGGATAGTTCCTACATTAAACGATTGTGCAGCGATGGTTCTTCCTTTCGAAAACAAAGTCAATTCAGTACTTCCTCCACCCACATCAATGTACAAGTACGACTCATCCATCGACAAATGCTCAGCGATATGATTTGAATAAATAATATGAGCTTCAGTTTTTCCATCGATCACTTCAATTGAAATTCCACTTTCCTGCTTCACATAACGAATCACTTCTACTGAGTTAGAAGCTTCACGCATGGCGGCTGTTGCACAAGCTCTGTAATCAATCGCACCAAACACATCCATTAACAACTTATAAGCCTTCATGCATTTGGCCAGCTTCACTTTCTTCTCCTCGGAAATTCGACCTGTACGAAAAACATCTTCTCCTAGTCGGATGGGCATACGCACCAACTCCGCTTTTTTAAATACAGGCTCATCGTCACTCTCGTAAACATTACAGAGTAACAGCCGAACGGCATTGGAACCAATATCAATGGAAGCGAATCTCAAGATTTTCTAGGAATTATTCAGGCTAGAAAAGTAAGAATATTTAATATAAAATAGGATTAGCACCACTACTTTAATTTTTCTTTAGGTGCAAGGTATTTATAAATAGCATCTTGGGCACGCACTTTATTTTTCAAATCAACTTTTTTGTACCGATTACTTTGACTTTCGTCGATATAACGTGCTTTGGAATTATCGCTCCACTGCAATTCCATAATATCCAGCAATTGTTTCTGCAAGATTTTATCATAGATAGGCACTCCTACTTCAGAACGAAAATCAATATTTCGAGTCATCCAATCGAACGAAGATAAATAAAAGCGAGGGTCGTGATCATTTGCAAAAATAAAAACACGAGCATGCTCCAAATACTTGTCCACGATACTGATCACTTCAATATTTTCACTAATGCCTTTTTGCCTGGGAACGAGTGAACAAATGCCACGAATGATCATTCGGATCTTCACTCCAGCCTGGCTGGCTTCGTACAATTTCTTTATCAATTCAGGATCTGTCAGACTATTCATCTTTAAGAACACCCAAGCTTCCTTTTTCAACTTAATATTATCGATCTCTGTTTGAATAAAGAGCAGCAATTTTTTCCGAGTAAAAAACGGTGAAACGAGAAGATGTTTATAAGTACCCGTTTTATAATTGTCAATATAAAATTTAAATACCTTGGCTACTTCCTCTGTAATTCTTTTATCTGATGTTAGCAAACTGTGATCACAATAAAGTTTAGCCGTTACTTCATTGAAATTTCCAGTACCAATATGGGCATACAATACTTCTTTGTTATGTTCCATTCTACGAATTAGAAAAAGCTTACTGTGCATTTTCAATCCGGGCACTCCATAAATAACTTTAGCTCCTTCTTCATTTAAGCGATTGGTCCACTTAATATTATTCTCTTCATCAAAACGCGCTTGCAACTCCACCACTACCGTAACTTGTTTTCCATTACGAATGGAGTTAATCAACGCATTCACTACATGAGAATCTTCACTGAGTCGATACAAAGTAATTTCAATACTCAGTACTTTCGGATCCATGGAAGCTTCGCGCAAAACATCGATGATGTGATGATAACTTTGATAAGGAAATGATAGCAAAATATCTTTTTCCTTAATCACTTTCAACACACTATGTTTAGGCAGTAATTCTGGATGAGAAAGCGGTTGAACTTTCTTTGAAAACAGTTCGGGTTTATTGAGCGAAGGAAACTTAATAAAATCAACAAAGTTATGATAACGTCCGGCTGGGATGGGTTGATCGCCTTTACCAAATTTGATACGTTTCATTAAATAAGTAATTGCCGATTCTGGCATTTCCTCGTCGTAAATTAATCGGACAGGTTGCCCCTTCTTCCTTCTCTTTACACTTTCAGAAACTTTCTTAATTAAACTTTTGGTTACATCATTCTCAATATCCAATTCCGCATCTCGAGTGAGTTTGATGGTATAGGCACTGATGCGTTCATACTCAAAACTAAAAAACAAATCATCCAAATAATATCGAATAATATCATCAATCAATATAATGTATTTATTCTCCTTTGGAATAACAATAAATCGAGGAAGAATATGCGTTGGAATTTCCACCAAGGCATATCGCTCTTTTCCATTTTTGTGATGCATGACCACCAAAAAATAAATACTTCGATCACGGAGATAGGGAAATTCGGTTACATTATCGAGCAAAATCGGAACCAAGGTTGGCAGCACTTGCTCTCTAAAAAATTGTCCAGTGAATTCACTTTGGTCGGGCTTTAATTGTTTTTCATTCACAATAAAGATTCCTGCCAATTCCAATTCGCGTAACAAGTTTCCATAACTATTATCAAACTCTTCTTGTTGACGAATAATTATTTCTTGAATTGAATCCAATAATGCAACGGGGTCTTCACCCATAATTTGTGCACCTTGTTTTCCCAACCGTGCCATTCTTTTGATGGTGGCTATGCGCACTCTAAAAAATTCATCTCGATTATTAGAAACGATACCTAAAAACTTCATGCGCTCCAACAGGGGAACGGAAGGGTCGTTTGCTTCTTGCAAAACGCGATCATTAAATGACAACCAGCTAATGTCGCGATTTACTAATAAAAAATGCTTGCCTTTCATAAAAGCGAATTACTTCTTACGTTTACGCGCTGTAGGTAATTTAATATTTTTTCTGCTCACTACTTCTGAATTAGCAGCTACTTTATTTTTTTTAACCGCTTTTTTCGCTGCCTTTTTTGGAGCTTTTTTAGGAGCATTCTTTTTTGCTGCTGCAGTTGCCGCTTTCTTTAAAATCTCCGCTTGCTTCTTTGCTAACTGAGTAGCTTTTGCCTCGGCTTGCTCAATTTTCTTAGATAATTTTTTTACTAAATCTTTAGAAGCCGCTTTAATTTGCTTTTCAATTTTTTGCGCCGCTTTTACATTTGTCTTCGACAATAAAGCAGTAATTTCTTGGATTAATTGTGATTCAATTTGTTTTCTACTTAATTTTTCCATGATAGTAGGTCGTTTAAATTTTATTTCAATATGAACGAATTATTATTTAATATTAGTTTGCAAAGGAAAGACTAATTCATCAATCCAATATAAAGTTAATGTTAAATAAACTAAAATGATTTATGCCCTGAAAACTTCTGAATTACCTCTGCAGCACCTTCCGTCCATCTCTTAGAAACATCCTTATTCAAACGAATATGAATCACTGCTGATGTGGGTAAATTCAAGCAAACATGTCCACATAAATAATTGATGAGGTCAGTAAGTCCGGGATTATGCCCGAAAAGCAAATACGTACCCTCAACAATCATCGATTCTTCCAATACCATCAACAAACTACGATACGTAGCTTCGTAAATAGCATTCTTTAGTTGAATTTGCTCTGGCGAAAACCCAAATTTATTGGCAAAAATCAAAGCAGTACTGAAAGCACGAATGGCAGGACTACTCAAGATAAAATCTGGCTTCAATTTATTTACGATACACCAATCCGCAGAAAGTGAAGCATCGAAATATCCTCTCTCAAAAAGGTGACGTTCTATGTCTCTTGAGATATATTCCTCGTGCAAGGATTTAGCATGTCGAACAATAATTAAATCCATCAACAATAACTTATTTTACTTGCTTTTTAACAACACCAAATAGGTTGGAAAATGATCCGAATATCCTCCCAAATAAACTGAAAAATCATAAGTACGCTTCGGATACCCTTTATATCGACCAGAATCTTGAATCATAAATTCCTTTTTATAAATTAATGCTTTATGCAAGAAGAAACCAGTTTGACTTTTTGGAAGAAATGCCTCTGAAACGATAATTTGATCGAACAAATTCCAGGCGTCATTATACGCTAAGGTTCCTATTCCTTCTTTATAATAATTCACCCAAGGATTATACAATTCACTTTGTTTAATTTTTTCTTTTTCACCACTCGACTTCAACACTTTTGCAACCGACGGACTCACGGGATCATCATTCAAATCGCCCATTAAAATTACTTTAGCATTGGGATTATCCTTCATGATGGAATCAATACAAGTTCTGGCTACTTGTGCAGCCATGGCTCTTCCAGGAGCAGAAGCCTCTTCGCCCCCTCTTCGGGAAGGCCAGTGATTCACAAAAAAATGCATCGGCTCTCCATTGTACATTCCATACACATAAAGTACATCTCTGGTATGTCGAGGGGTTCCATCGCTATTCTTCAACGGAACGTTAAGACTCTGAGAGTAAATGACTTTTAAATACTTTGGATTATACATTAGTGCTACATCAATCCCACGCTCATCGGGACTATTGTAGTGAACAATTTGATAGTGACGAGGTTTAAGCTTTGGTTGATTTGCTAAGTCCTTCAGTACAGATTCATTCTCAATCTCAGCAACACCAAAAACAGAGAGACCATCAGGAGTGAAATCAGTACCAATATCACTCAATACTTGCTCAAGTTTGCCAAGTTTATCTCTGTAAACTAAAGGAGTATACAGATTAGATCCGTCAGGCGTAAATTCCTCATCGTTTACATCCGGCTGATTTATTGTATCAAACAGATTTTCAAGATTATAGAAACCAACGACAGACACAGAATATTGCTTATCCTGAGCATTTGCGGAAGATCCAGCTGCCAAAAGCAGCCAAATAGAGAGGGAGATAAAGGTGAGTTTTTTCATTTTATAGATCACAAAACTAAGAAATGCAGGTATGATATGACTATTCTTAATAATTTAATAAAAAAATAAAGTCTAATCGCCTAAAACGACAAATCTCACGATTGTATTAAGTACTTTTGCCAACCCTAATTATCTAGAATACAAATTATATGCGCATTCCTCTACTCATGCTCTCGTTCTTCTTTTTACTTTCTTCCTCGGCCTTCTCGCAGAATGGTATGGTGAAAGGGATCTTACAAGATAATGATACTCGATCTCCATTGATGGATGCTCAAGTTTCGTTAATCGGCACTACCACGCTCACCACACAAACTTCTACTCTCGGAGCTTTTGAATTCAAGAATGTACCGTTTGGTAAATACAATTTAGAGGTTACTTCTGAAGGTTATGAAAAAACAGTTAAAGAAGTAGAAGTTAATTCTACCTCATTAGACTTAGGTCCTCTCACTGCTATTCATGCTGAATATTTACAATCCAACTCTCAAGACTTACCTACCATTACGCTAAGCGATAGTGACACTCGTGAAGGTGGATCACCAAGTGTAGCCGGTGTTTTATCGGCAAGTCGTGATCCATTTGCTAGTGCAGCTGCATTTAATTTTAGTGCGGGTCGATTTAGAAATCGTGGATATGATAATGAAAACTTAACATTGATGAATGGAATTCCTGCAGAAGATCTTTCAAGCAGCCGAACTTTATTTGGATCATGGGCAGGATTAAATGATGTAACGCGAAGTCGTGAATCTACATTTGGATTGAATCCTTCCAATTACACGTATGGTAGTTTAGATGGCTCTTTTAGTATTGATTCGCGCGCGTCAAAGCAGAGAAAACAATTTTCATTGAGTTATGCGAATTCAAATCGCACATACAATAACCGATTAATGGCTTCCTATGGATCTGGATTATTGGCGGGAGGATGGGCATTTGCTGCTTCTATGTCACGACGTTGGGGTGAAGAAAATTATGTTCCCGGAACTTTTACAGATGGATGGTCGTGGTATGGATCGATTGAAAAACGCTTTGGAAATAATCATTCGTTAAGTTTAACACATCTCGGTGCAAACACATTAAATGGGCGTGCTAATCCTGCTATACAAGAAGCATACGATTTAGCGGGATCTAACTATTACAATCCGAACTGGGGATATCAGAATGGAAAAGTACGTAATGCACGCCATGCTCGTCAGCAACAACCACTAACTATTTTGAGTTACGAATGGAAAATAAGTCCGAAATCGGAACTAGAAACTTCAATTGGCTACCAATATGGAATGACTAGCTTAAGCGGATTCGATTGGTTCAACGCTACAGATCCTCGTCCTGATTATTACCGTCGCTTACCAAGTTACATTACGGATCCTGACTTGAAAGCTCAAGCTACCCAATTATGGCAGACGGATGAAAACTATCGTCAAGTAGATTGGGAAAGTATTTACAATACAAATCAAAATTCTAACGAAACGGTTTTTGATGCCAATGGAATTACTGGGAACAATATATCGGGTAAGCGTTCACGCTATATCATTGAAGAGCGTGTAACTGAAAATAAGCGTCTCACCTTTGCGATGAACTACAATCAAGTAATCAGCGATCATGTTGTTTTGAGTGCCGGAATAATGGCTCAAAGTCAAAAGTCAGAAAACTATAAACGGGTGGGTGATCTTTTAGGTGGAGAATTCTACGTTGATTTGAATCAATGGGCAGAGCAAGATTTTCCGGATTCCAGTGAAGCACTTCAAAACAATTTAGAAACACCAAATCGCATTTTACACGAGGGAGATAAATTTGGATATTACTATGTTTCTACTGTAAACAAAAACATGGGATGGGCACAAGCTCAGTTCAAATTTAACCGAGTTGATTTCTTTGCTGCATTCCACGTTGCCTCCACGGAGTTTTACAGAACAGGTAAATACAGAAACGGAATCTTTGCGAATAGTTCATTCGGTGATTCAAAGAAAGAAAACTTCAGTACTTATGGTGCGAAAGGTGGAGCAACTTACAAACTGAATGGAAGAAATTATTTCTTCTTGAACGGTGCGTATGAAACACGTGCTCCACTATTTGAAAACGTTTATGTTTCGCCACGAACACGAAATGATGCAATTGCGAATTTAGAAGAAGAAAAAATTACATCTATCGAAGGTGGATATATCTTAAGAGCTCCTAAAGTAAAAATTAGAGCTACACTTTACTATACTCAAATGAACGATGGTTACAATGCAATAAACTTCTGGCATGACGACTTTAGAACTTTTGTAAATTACACCTTGAGTAATATTGATAAACGTCATACCGGTTTAGAGTTTGGAACTGAAGTGACATTAGGTCAAGGCTGGAGCACCAATGTTGCTGCTGCTATTGGCGAATACTTTTACACTGACCGTATGAAGGCTACCATCACACAGGATAACAACGCAACCGTTTTAGCAGTAGATGAAACTATCTATTCGAAAAATTTCTTCTTCGCAAATGGACCTCAACATGCAGGCATGGTAGGGATCACGTATCGTTCAAAGAAATTCTGGACTGCGATTTTATCAGCCAATTATTTCGGAAACAACTATACCGATTTCAATCCAGCACGCAGAACAGTGAGTGGAGTTGAATTATTGGGTGATGGAACTTTGCGTGAAGACATTATCGATCAACAAAAGTCAGACGGACAATTTACACTTGATTTCTTCGGAACCAAATCATGGAAAGTAAGTGATATCTTCAAAGGATTTAGAAGAAATTCTTTCTTATTATTCAATATCGGAGTGTCTAATATTCTCGACAATCAAGATATTGTTCAAACTGGATTTGAACAATTACGTTTTGATTATGCCGAGAAAAATCCAAATAAATTCCCTCCTCGTTATTACTATGGTTTCGGTCGCAACTATTTTGCTTCTGTTATTGTTAGATTTAATTAATTTAAAAACACCTACAACAAATGAATAATCTCCTCCACACCTCCAAAAAATTACTAGTTCTTGCTTTATTAGCAATGATTAGCATCAATTTCGTGTCTTGCCGCAAAGACGATTTCGATGAGCCACCTTTAAACGGTGCTGATCCAAATTTAAATGTGAACATGACGATTGATTCACTGAAGAAAATTTATCGTGATAGCATTATCGTCTTCAATAAAGTAATTACCATCAATAACGATTGGATCATCTCAGGTGTTGTTACCGCTGATGACAAATCAGGAAATTTTTACAAGACCATGGTGTTTGAAGATGCTACTGCTGGAATCGCCATTCGTTTGGATCAAACTGAATTTCATACAAAGTATCCTGTTGGCCGTCGTGTATTCATTAAGTTGAAGGGTTTGGTGATGGGTGATTATGGAAATTTAATTCAATTGGGTGGATATGTTGACAACACAGGAACCTTTCCTGAAGCAGCGCCTATTCCATTGAGCTTAGTCGACAATTACATTATTGGTGGAGCTTATAACCTCAATCCTCAGCCTGCAAAAGTGACAATTCTTGACTTATCCAATACAGACAAATGGCAAAATCGTTTTGTAGAAATTCAAAATTGTGAATTTTCTCCAGCGGATACAAATCAACCTTATGCAGATGCTGTTTTATTTCAGTCAGTAAATAGAATCGTGAACGACTGCAATGGCGGCTCCGTTATTGTTCGTACTAGTGGATACTGCAACTTCGCAACCAAAAAGACACCAACTGGAAAAGGAACGCTGAAAGGGATTTTCTCCATCTTCAGTTCTGACAAACAAATGATCGTTCGTGATGAGTTTGATGCAAAAATGGATAGCCTACGTTGTAACGGTGCTGGTGGACCGGCATCACTCATCAACATTAGCGATGTAAGAAATCTTTTCACAGGAAGTACTACTGCAGTGAATAGCAATGTCTACATTTTAGGTGTTGTAACCAGCGATAGAAACACATCCAACTTGAACTCCAAGAATTTATTTATTCAAGACGCAACGGGTGGAATTTGCGTTCGTTTTGCAGCGAATCACACCTTCAATATTGGTGATTCATTATCGATTAATATCGCAGGACAAAGTCTGGGAGAGTTTAGTGGATTATTACAGTTAGGAACTTCTACTCCGAACGTTCCACTTGCAAATGGTGTTGTTTTAGCCACTGGAAAAACAGTAACGCCACAAGTGGTTACCGTAGCTCAAATCTTAGCCAACATGGCTGGAACTGATTCATGGGAAAGCTCTTTATTGAAAATTACTAACGCAACCATTAGTGGTGGCGCTACATTTGCTGGGTCTATCCAAATTAATGATGCTTCTGGTGTGATGACGATGTATACTGCTTCCGCAGCAACTTTTTCAGGAACAGCTGTTCCCTCTGGAACGGTTAGCATTACTGGAATATTAAGTGACTTCACAGGCACTGTTACTCCTCCAAATACAAATGCGCAATTGCTCATTAGAGGTGTATCAGATGTACAATAAGAAATAAAATATTTGTAGTAGAAAGAGCTGATCATTGATGGTCAGCTCTTTTTTTTGTAATTACGATTCAACTGTTGTTACACATTTACACTGCTTGGTGAAGGCAGGTATAGAAGAAACAGTGATCTCATAAGAATTAAAATTCTAGTTTTTAAAATACTTAAAGTTTAAACGCAACGGACGCAACGTTTTTGCAGCGGGAGCAACGGTTTTGAATATAAAAAACAACAATTTCATTAATGTTTATCTTTACCACAGAGTCCACGGAGTTTTTCACAGAGATCACGGAGAATTTTTTGTAGTTAAAAACATGCACACTATTCATTGAAATTTCTACTGCGAAAAAAATAAGTAAAGTGAAGTCTCCGCGTTATAATAGCGAGAAACAGTCCCGATAGCTATCGGGAGTGAGCGTGAAACCTTCGCGCCTTTGAATGAAATTTTAGCGACAAAGAAACTTCGCGCCTCTGCGCCTTTGCGAGAAAATTTAGCGTAGAACCTTCATAGTGCCTCTGCGTCTGCGAGAAAATTTAGCGTTGACAAATCTTTTACAAAGTACCGCGCCGTTCTTGTTCTGCTTCGATGGATTCGAATAAGGCTTTGAAATTTCCTTTGCCGAATGACTTCGCTCCTTTGCGTTGAATGATTTCTAAGAAGAGCGTTGGACGATCTTCAATTGGTTTTGTGAAGATTTGCAAGAGATATCCTTCTTCATCACGATCCACCATGATGCCCCATTTCTTGAGTTCATTCATGTCTTCTTCAATCACCCCTACTCGCTCACCAACGGTATCATAATAGGATCCAGGTACATAGAGAAAATCAATTCCTCGCTTTTTCATTTCAGAGATTGTGAAGACGATATCATCCGTAGCTACCGCGATGTGTTGGCATCCTGGACCTTTGTAAAAATCGAGGTACTCTTCAATTTGTGATTTCTTTTTTCCTTCGGCTGGTTCGTTGATGGGGAATTTGATATAGCCATTACCGTTAGTCATCACCTTACTCATTAAGGCTGTATAATCGGTGCTGATGTCTTTATCATCAAACGTAATGAGGTTCGCAAAACCCATCACTTCAGCATAAAATTTCGCCCACTCATTCATGGCTCCTAAATTCACATTGCCCACCATGTGATCAATGTACTTGAGTCCAACAGAAGTGGGATGGTAACCACTATCCCATTTTTCATAGCCGGGAAGGAAATCGCCTTTGTAGTTTTTTCGCTCTATAAAAAGATGGACGGTATCGCCATACGTATGAATTCCCGACCGACGTATTTCACCTTGTTCGTCCTTGATGGTTTCGGGTTTTAAGTACGACTTCGCTCCTCTTTTTATCGTTTGTTCATATGCATCATAGGCATCATCTACCCACAACGCAATGACCTTTACTCCATCACCGTGCACACGAATATGATG
>CAIXTT010000212.1 GCA_903922455.1 uncultured Bacteroidota bacterium
GCAGATGGATTCAGAAATTATTATAATCCTCGTCACCGTACTTCTGCAGAAGAAATGTTGATTGATAAGGCGCAATTGATGACACTTACTGCACCTGAAATGACGGTCTTGTTAGGCGGAATGCGCGTGCTAAATACCAACTTCGATCAATCGAAGTACGGTGTCTTTACCAATAATCCGGAAACACTGACGAATGATTTCTTCACAAACCTTCTCGATATAAATACTACTTGGAGTTCGACCAACGATGCGCAAGATGTATTCGAAGGGCGTGATCGTAAGACTGGCAACCTAAAATGGACAGGTACACGTGCAGATCTTATTTTCGGTTCCAACTCAGAGTTGCGAGCTTTAGCTGAAGTGTATTCTTGCTCCGATGCTAACCAAAAATTTATAAAAGATTTTGTTGCAGCTTGGGCGAAAGTGATGAACCTCGATCGTTATGATTTGGTATAATGTAAATAGATTTTAAAAGTCTTTAAATGAAAACGGTGGTCAATGCTGATCACCGTTTTTTCTTTACTACTAAATTTTATCTAAATTCGAAATTGGTAAAGGGGCTCGCAAAGGCGGAGGATTCTCCCCCAAAAGTTTCTCGCAAAGGCAGGCGCAGAGCTTCCGTGCAACATAGGCTTCAGTGTGCGTCCTTCAGACGCAACGAAGCCTTAGCTGTTAGCATTAGTTGTTCTTTCTGTCAACTGTCTGTATACACCGTTCCACAATTCAATTCTTTGTTTTAATGAATTTATAACTGCTTCTTCTGCTTCTTTCCAATATTGTTCGTTGTCTTTACAAAGATTGGCTGTCATTTGTATAGCAAGATGGCTATGGTGGTCTCCATCTACTTCAATGTGCCTTTCGATATAGTATTTAAAAATAGAAATATCGTTAGGAAAGTTCTTGTGCATTTCATTTATTATAGAGATAAACATACCTGGGATTAGGTCTTCACGTCCAAAGGTGAAAATAGCTGATTGCAAATAATCTTTACCGCTTTCAATAACTTTGAAAGTAAAGTCAACAAAATCTTTTGCTTCCTTCGGAGTTTCTGAGGACAAATAAGCGGAGTTAAAGTCGCCAGTCCCTTTTAACACATCTGTAAAAACTTCAATTTTAGAAGTATCTGCTCCGCATTGTTTCATAGCATCTAAATATAATTCAAAATGACTTTTCCTTATTCCATTCAGGTCTATGTCAGACTCTTCACCTACAACAATTTCGTTAATAAGATATCTTGTTTCTGCTGTACCTTTGGGAAACCATGGAACAGATGTGCAAGTCAAGTTGGCTTGTAGCGTTTTTAATAAAGACATAAAGTCCCAAACAGCGTAAACGTGGAATTGCATAAATACTTTTAAGTCGTCTATGTCTTTAATTGCTGAATAAACTTTATGATTAATAATCTCTTGTCTTAAGGGTTCAATTGTCTTTTTTATCTTTTCAATTTGAGTTGTCATTATTTTTTTATTTCTATTTTAACATTTTAAATTAATTAATGTTTTAATTTTTATGCTTTTGTTGAGGTCTAGAACACCGGCAGGCCGGTGTTGATGCGGAGAACCAAACTTTGATTAACCATCCGCCGCCGCGGATCTGCGGAGCACTGTCCCGAAGCCTCGGGACGACACTTTTGCCAACCCCGTGCTATGCCCAGTATTTAAATTGATCTTTCATAAAGTTCCTTCCATCGAAGGTCAGTCTGTTGATCAACCCATTGTTTTGTTTTATATCCACCACTCCTTAAACTTTGATTAATAAATCGACCTAGTCCAGGAGCATATTTAATAGAATTATTTGTGTTTATATTTGCATATACACCATCAGACAGTTTAAAAACACCATTCAATCCCTTGAATGAGAAACCATCTACGTTACCTGATGGAACTTGACCATATTCAAGAGCAGATAAGCCGCTGTTTTCGCCGAATATGTAAACTGGTAAATTGCATTGGTTTTTAATTAACCGACCTCCGTTTGCAACATTTATTAATTGCAATAAGCTACCAATCATAACACCTATTCCTAAGAATAGCGCTAAAGTATTTTCGTCCGCATGTTTTAAAACTATTGCATACCCAACGGCTAGACCGACTGTACATCGTGTGTAAGGATCAAGGCTTGGTTCAGTCAACTTTAACATCGAATAAGATATCCCAGCTGAAATTGCTGTTATTGTTTTGTTCTTCATTTTTATTTTTATAATAATTACTATCAACATTTTGCCGAATATAGCTTTTGACAATTTGTCTTACTATTGGGCATAGCGTTTCGCAGATTGGCGAAGGTGGCGATTTCGAAGCACTTAAATGCCAACCAAGCAGAAACTTTGATAGAAGTAAAAAGTTTGATTTAACCACCGAAACACCACTTTTTGGTAATTGCCGTTATGGGCTGGATTTATTGTTTAATTATTTTAGATAATGGTTTCATATTATCTCCGATACATAACAAATAAATGCCTCTAGGTAAATTTCCCATTTCTATTAATGTATGATCATTATTTATTATTCCCGAAAAAACGCTTTTTCCTAAATTGTCATAGACAATATATGCAGTTCCAATAAGTTTATAATCTGCTTTCACATTGATTTTATTAGTGGTTGGATTCGGAAAAATAGAAATGGCATATTTAACATCAAAATCAGAAATGCCGGAAGATAAATTCAAATTAGAAAGAGGAAAACGAAATACCCCTTGAGTATTTGTAGCTGCAATTATGTAGTTATCATTTAGCTCTAAATCAAAAATTGTTAAATCAATTAAGCCGGTATTGATGGTAGTCCAATTGTTCCCATTATCTGTTGAGTAAAAAACACCTCCGCCAAATGAACCCGCAACAATTAACTGTGAGTTACTGCAAAAACCCCTGTATGAACCTGAAGTAAGTCCTCCTGCTAACAAAGTCCAGTTGGAGCCAAAATCAGTAGAACGATATACGCCAGTCCCCATTGGTCCTCCCGCAAATAAAGTGTTGCCCTTGCTTTCAATAGCCCTGAAATTTACAGACGCTCCTAATCCATTGTTTACTGAAACCCAGCTAACACCCCAGTCAATACTTTTATAAATGCCAGCACCATTTGTACCTACAAATAATGTGTCGTTAATTGCAGCTATACTTCTTACATCAGTTGTTGATAAGCCTGCAGCAATCCAATTGTCGCCTTGGTCAGTTGACATAAAAATACCTGTTGGACCAACATAAAATAATCTTGTACCCACATTAAGGATTCCGCTGCCAAGCAAATTTGTCAATCCTAAACTTTTGGAAACCCAAGTGGTCCCATTATCTGAACTTCTAAACGCACCTTGACTGGTACAGGTATAAATATAGGAATTGTCTTTTGTAAAGCCCCTTGTAGGGCCTACTGCATCATTACCATTATTTGAGGATAAATAGCTTGCGGAAGTATCAGTAGAAAGATAAGCTCCGGTTTGTCCTCCTGCAAAATTGTAAATGCCATTTGTTAATAATGACTGCATATTTAATCCAGCCGTTCCTACAGATTGTTGCCATTGTCCAAAAGTTGAAAAGCTGATGCAACATAATAGAAGAATTTGTATTAATTTATTTTTCATTTTTATGAATTTTTTTGCAGTCTGACTATTTTTTTTATCAAAGGTTTAATTCGATTCGAAATTTTTAAAGTTTGCCCTTAAAGAAGGGGCCAAAGATGTTTTTTAAAAGGGGGATTAGGAACACGACTATTTGTATTTCCAGACCTCTTTTAAAAGATTTGGTTGGATCGCTAGCTTGTAGCGATTTTCAAAAGTGTATTTTTTTGTGAGTGGCTTATTAGTTTTCTACAATAACAACTTTCTTTGCCGCTGTTACGTTACCTCAATTTATTGTCACAAAACAAATTCCTGTGGAATTTATTTTCACTGAAATGTATTTTGATTTCGGGTTACATTGAAAAACAATTTGTCCGAATAAATTTGTGATGCGTAAATCATCAATAACATTTTCATTCAAAATATTGATAGTTCCAACCGATGGATTCGGGTAAACAACAAAGTCAGGCTGCGAAGAATAATTTTCCTGAATTCCTGTTGCAAGATTTCCTCCTCTTACATATAACGCATAAAGTTTGTTGGCCTTAAACTGATAAGTTGTTATTCCGAAATGTTGTTTCATGTTAGTCTGCATAGATGTTCCTTACCCAGCAACTATTGTTTTCTGAAAATGGATTTTTATCTCCAACTCTTTCTTCTTGTATTTGTTGCATATTTGTTATGCTTACATTTTCGTATCCAGCTTCTTTTAAAAGATCGGTAATTTCTACTGCTGAATAGAAATTAATAAAATCGAGTTGAACCTCTTCTGTTATTTTTCTAAAAACATCAGTTAAATAAAATCGTGTTTTCTCATTCACTAATTCAGGCTTAAGACAAAAGTCACCCACAAAAGCAATATTATTCTTTTTAAGGAAATGCAATATGTTTTTCAAACTTTCCTTAGGCAGGTAATAAATAATACCTTCCATGACAGCAATAGATGGCTTGTCAAATTTTAAATTATGATTCACTAATTTGTCGCTTAGTGCAATTAAATCTGTTATATCACAATCAATAAATTCAATATTGGATGGCTCACCATTTATTAATTCTCTCTTTTCATCCATTAAGTATTTATCTACGTCAAACACGCGACTAGAAGGATATAGAGAAGCAATTTCAATTGAAAGAGGAGCGAGGCCTGCAGCAAGTATAATTACTTGTCCCGATTTTTCCACTTTAAATAATTCCTGCAAAAAGCTTAACACTTTCTTTTTCATGAAATATTTTCTTCCCGAAACAGCCTGCTTGTGCATGAAGTTTTCTTCCTCACTGAATAACTTAAAAAGTTTTTCGCCTTCACTTAAGTCAAGTTGCGCATTATAGGCCAACGTTTCACGACTTTGCCAAAGGCTGTGATCTGACCAGTTTAATACGAGTGTGGATGTGGCAGATATTTTCATTTGTTGTATTGTTGTTTGTTTGCAATAATAATTCAATATAAATGCGAAAGTAGTTTTAAAAATGTAAGCTGAAGTAATTTGCCGTTAACTGCTAAAAAATCGAAAAAGCAATACTCATACCCTTCTTCCATTTCCAATTTTTATTCACATCTCAATCAACTATTATTGATCGTAATTTTCGCTGCTAATTTTATAGCGGAATTAAATGTACTTTAAAAAAGATGCATGCAATATTTCTTTGGCATTCGGACTTATTTTCTGATTGTCAAATGCACCAATAAGTGTATCGAACGGAATATTGATCATGCTTTCATTGATTCGCTTAATTTCTGAAAGCGAAACGGGGATGAAATTGGGATAGCTGTACATGACAGACACATGGGTTTTGCTTGGAGAAATGTAAAATGTGTCGCCACAAAAAATGGTTCCTTTCGCAGAAAGATAGGGCACAATCAATAGAGAACTTCCAGGAAAATGACCACCGATATTCTTAATTTTAATTCCATCCCATAACTCTATTTCCGCACCTTTCCACAACGATATTCGCGAACCCTTGGTGTAAATAAATTCTTCGTCGTTTTGGTGAATATATATCGGACAGTTGAACGTCTCAGCCCAATCGTTTATTGAAGAATAATAATGGGGATGAGAAATCACAATGGCTTTTAAACCACCTTTCGATTTAATAAATTCAACTGTGGCTTCATTTAATAATGAAATGCAATCCCATAAAATATTACCGTTAGGACTCAAGATAAGAAATGCCTTCTGTCCAATCGCAAATTTAGGTAGCGTTATAATTTCGTATAGATTATCGCTAATTCGAGTAAATAAGTTAGTATAATTACTGCGCAATTCCTCCATTTTTGTCCACGCCTGACCTTTAGCGGGGAGATATTGCCTGTCGTTGCTGCAAACCGGGCAATTGCCAGAGGTGTGTTTGGTGTCAATAAACTGAGTTCCGCAGGTTGTGCAAAACAATGGCTTCACTTCAGGTTTTATTTGTTCCTGATCTTGTTCGGTACATTTGTCAATAAGCGCTTGGGGAATGATAATCGACGACATGCCTGATAATTTAATGAAATCACTACGTTTCATTCGATTGAATTGTTGAATTAGAGATTTGTTAATTGAGAGTATGCTAATGAAAAGCAGGTGAATATTTAGAACTTGTTCGCCAAGCAAGACTAGTTACTTTATATATCAAATATAGAAAAAAATCGCAATAAATAGTGCTTGTTAATCGCGACTATTTAATTTCGATATGCTTTAAATAAATCAGTTGGCATACCTTATCCATAGCTTTAAAAAGGGCTATATCCAAATGGGTAGAATTTGTAATTCTAGTTAAAGTAACAACAGCATCAAATAGTAATTCATTTTCATTGCGGCGAATTCGCTCAAGGAAATTCACTTTATTGCTTCCTTTTTCAGATGCTGAAACAAGTGTTTCTTCCGTTTTGAGATCTATCGCGAATAAGATAGTTTTTTTCATGTCATTTAAAGTGTTATGTGTAATCTAGTGTAGATGACAACGACCATTTGAGTTGGTTGTTTTGTTTTTGCATCTAGCTCCTTTCTTTGTTGTTCCAGTGCATTGGCTTGAAGAACTTGACGACTTTTTCGTTGTGCTTGTGCTTTTATCACAGCAATTTGTTCCTACTCTTGTGTTATGTATTTTGCATGTACAACTATTAGACTTGCTTCTATTGCACTTTTGGCATAGTAACTGAATATTTGAAACGTCGCTACTTCCACCACATGAATAGGGCGTGATATGATCATATTCTAAACTTGAAGAGCTTCCACAGCATTTACAACTGCCACCATCTCTTGAGTAAACGATTTTTTTTGTAGTTTCAGATACGTGTCGACTTTGTGCGAAACTAGAAATACTAATAAAAAGGATTGCTAGTAATAAAAGTATTTTTCTCATTGTTCTTTAAAATTTTCTGTTCATTTAGTTAATTATATGCACAGTTTAAGTGCCTGCCGATAAAAAGTAAATTCTTAATATGCTTATTGCTTAACTTTTCTATATGTATATTTTGTAGCGAAATATAATGTGGTCACAATTACAAAAAACAATAATGTCATTGCTACTAATTCAAATACAGTTGTCATTACATTTGGATTACTAGGGTCGCTGTCTACCCACAAACCAAATACAGATAAGCATATCGAAATGACAAAGATTGTCAAAAGAGTTATTTTATCTTTCATAAATTTAGTTTTGTATCTAGCGTAGATTTAATATGAATATTGTCTTTTGTCAACGTAATTATTTTCTCGAAATCAAATTAGTTAAAGGATTTATTATTTACATCTTTTATAAATTTTATAAGTCCATTGAAATACGTATCAGGGTCATCATAGAAGGATAAATGAGCTGCATGGGTGGTCAGACTTCGTCCATTCTGCACTTGCGTACTCATCCACTCCATATATGTTGGATCCATAGTATCGTACTTGCCACCAATCATCAAGGTAGGAACTGTCAGCTCCTTTAACCGGGGTGAAACATCCCAATTCTTTAACGTAGCATTTTTGGTCACTCCAAATTCGCTATACCCTTGCATGTAAATGTAAATGTTTGAATTAAGGTGTGAAAAAGCACGATTGACGAATTCAGGCCATTCCTTCAAAGGCTGACGTAGTACATGCTCGGTATAATAATATCGAGTGACTAATTCGGTATATCTTGGATTTAAAAAATCTTCTTTTGCTTCCAAATTCATTATTTCTTTAAAAACTTCAGGAGGCATTTGTGGACCTAATACTTCCTTCGCATATTTTTCATATTCAGTAACACTTGCCATCATGTTGGAAATAATCAACCCTTTTAAATTATTCTGGTATTTTAAGGCATATTCCATTGCTAATATTCCACCCCATGAGTGGCCGAGTAGATAAAAATTGTCTTCGTTAAGATTCAATGCTTTACGAACCTGCTCAACTTCATCTACAAAATGTTCAATATTCCATAGTGCAGAGTCGTTGGGTTTATCGCTATAGTACGATTCGAGTTGGTCGTAATAAATGTATTCTATTTCTTCATTTGGAAGATAGCCATCGAAATTCTCAAAAAACTCGTGAGTGCCACCCGGCCCTCCATGCAGCAGGAGCACTTTCATTTTAGGGTTGTTTCCTACTCGTTTTGTCCACACGTTAAAA
>CAIXTT010000213.1 GCA_903922455.1 uncultured Bacteroidota bacterium
GAACGGATCTCGTTTTGGAACATACCGACTTCCCGTCAAAAGAAGAATGTGACAAACACGGCAACGGTTGGGTCGATTTTGTACTCGATCCGATGAACGATTATTTCACAATGGAAAAAGAAAAATAATTCCCGTTTGCAATCGGATCATTAAACTCCGAATTGGCTAAGACTAATTCGGAGTTTTTTTGTCTATTGTAAGAGCAGAAAATGAAATTATACCAGTTATACATAATATGTAGTCCAATTATTTAAACATAAATGGAAGCATAATTCGAGCAATAAATTTTAATAAACAGGAATTTCGTTCGGTACGGCGCGGAGGTCGTCCAGGCAACAGCGCGAACCGATTTTTGCTGAACCGATGAAGTAAAGAGATAGCACAAAAGATTGTTCAGTGGTTGCAAAAGAAAATAGAAAGCAGAAACCGCAAAAATTGGTTGGTGTTGGGTGGCGTGCTTTCTTTGGTTACTTTCTTTTCACGTAAAAGAAAGTAACAAGTAAAATAGGACTTGAATCTTAATTTAAAACTAAAATTTATATAATAGGTATCCGATGAACTAAATCGTCCTTATTTATGTAATATAAAATTCGTTACAATTCAATGTTAGTGCTAAACTTGGTAATAATGTAATATGATTATTCGGACTATTAAATATTTTTAGATGGAAATATTTTGAATTTCTAAATTTTGATTTATATTTGCATCCTTGATACAAGGATTCAACACCTTTTATTAAGTCATTAAATAATAAAAATATTTTTTATAAAAATTTAACAAAACGGTTTAACAAGAGATTCATCGTAATTCTAGTAATTAATCAAGGTAGGAATCCTCTCCTTTTAAATTCTATTTAGAAAGAAGAGGTTGTGCCTTTGTTTGATTTTGTGGGTAGATGGATTTACTTCATATGAGTAAATGAAAAATCAAATTGAAATTTATCAAACTTTATATCATTCAATTAAAATTACTGTTCGATTTGAAAATGATTCTGTATGGTTGTCTCAGCAGCAACTTGCTATTTTATTTGAGCAAACTAAGCAGAATATTAGTTTGCATATTAATAATTGCTTCTTAGAAGGGGAGTTGGACAAAAGTTCAACTGTCAAGGAATTCTTGAAAGTTCAAACTGAAGGTAAAAGACAAGTGAAGCGTGATATAGCTCATTATAATCTGGATTTAATAATTTCTGTAGGATATAGGGTAAAGTCAAAAGTCGGAACCCAATTCCGCCAATGGGCAACAACTAGATTAAAGGATTATTTGGTGCACGGATATGCAATCAATGAAAGGCTTGTTTTTTATTTTTTTTGGAGAAAAATAATTTGTTGGTTAATAAATTTCATCAACCTATTTTAAGCAACGATGCATTGGCTTCCTTAACGTTGTTTGTCGCTGTTAGTCGACCTAATGAGGTGGGGAGAGTAAAGCAATTAATTATCAGTATTCTTAATAGAAATCAATAGAAGGTGCCTGTCTATTAAACAAAAATATTTTAACTTTAAACAATTTATAAAATGGAATTAACGAAAGAGCAAATCGAAATTGTAAACTCATCCGGCAATATCAAGATTAATGCAGTTGCAGGATCTGGGAAAACAACAACGATTATAGAGTATGCAAAGTCCCGACCTAAATCGGCAAGAATCCTGTACTTGGCTTTTAATAAGTCGGTGAAGTTGGAAGCGATGAAGAAGTTTACAGCCCAAGGCTTGACCAATGTAAAGGTAGAAACTGCACATTCTTTAGCCTACAAACATATTGTGATGGGCAGTGCATATACCGTAAAAACATTTAGCTATAAAACGCATGAAATTGTAGAGTTGTTAGGACTGAAAGGGAATGGGGAGAAACATAATGAATTTGTAATTGCAAATCATATCCTGAAGTTCATTGCTTTTTTCTGCAATAGTGATAAAGAGAAAATTCAAGAGTTAAATTATTTAGATACCATCAGCGATAAAAAAGCAAAAGTATTTGTGCAGTCTTATTATGATTATATCGTAAGGCAATCCAGATTGTTATTAAGCAGGATGGATAAAGGGGAGATTGAAATAACACACGATTTTTATCTGAAAAAATTTCAATTGTCAAAGCCCCTTTTAAAGTACGATTATATTTTATTTGATGAGGGACAAGATGCCTCTTCTGCTATGTTGGATGCGTTCCTCAACCAAAAAGCAACGAAGGTAATAGTAGGAGACACCAACCAACAAATATATGGATGGCGTTATGCTGTGAATTCATTAGAGAAAGCCGATTTCAAAACATTTCATCTTTCTGCCAGTTTTCGATTTAGCCAGGATATTGCGGGGTTGGCTAGAGGAGTATTAAATTACAAGAATCATTTACAACCCTATCAAGAAATTCCCATCACAGGAATGGGAACTAGTAAAAAGATAAAGAGTAAGGCAGTCATTGCCCGAACGAATTTGGGATTACTTTTAAAAGCAATTGAGTATGTTTCGGAAAATAAAAATACGAAGCCTATTTATTTTGAAGGGAATATACATTCTTACACCTATGCCGACGAAGGCGCATCACTCTACGATATTTTAAAATTATATAATGGAAACCATCGATCCATCAAAGACAGTTTGATTAAATCGATGAAAGATTTAGAGGACTTAGAAGATTACATCAAGAAAACCGAAGATGTTCAATTAGGAATGATGGTAGAGATTGTTCGAGAGTACGGAAATGAAATTCCGGGAATCATCAACAACATCAAAAGTCAACATGTAGACAATGATGACAAGGAAAAGGCGGATATGATTTTCTCAACAGTGCATCGATGCAAGGGGATGGAATACGATTCCATTCAGTTGGTGAATGATTTTATGAATGAAGAGAAATTAAAAAAGGTAAAAGAGGAGGAGAAGAAAGATGTATCTTATCTCAGTCGGCTGAACGAAGAAATTAATTTATTGTATGTTGCCATCACACGAACTCGAAACAGTTTACATATTCCGGAAGGGTTGCTTCCTGCAGCGTTTCCTGCATCGCCGCATATTCATGTGATGAAGGTTGTTGAAGAAGAGGAAGAAATTGAAGTTGAGAAATATATTCGCGACTATCGATCCAAGAAGAAAGTAGAGTCGTTGGAACGAGCATATTCAGTGGATGTGGTAAGAGAAAAGCATAAGTCGGCCTACCGCCCTTGGACACCAATCTTAGACGACGAACTCACCAAAATGTATTGCGAAGGAATTACAGTGAAGGACATGGCAAAGCATTTTGGAAGAACGAAAGGTTCCATAGAGTCTCGAATAAATAAGTTGGAATTAATGGAATTGTATGGTTGAAAAAGTGAATTCGTTTAAAGCAATACTAAAAAAAGCGTTCATCTAAATAGGTGAACGCTTTTCTTTTTGTTAAATACTCTTGCTATGGTCGAATAAATTTATCCTAGAAGGATGTTATTAAATCATTAAAGTACAATCCAGTTGTTTTTACCGTGGATGAGTTTCCCGACAAATTTTCGTTGTTGTCTTCTTTGGAACAAGCACTAGCCATCAATAGCATTGCAAAGAGCACGCATTTCAAAGAATTTTTCATAAGTAATTTTTAAAAGAGTTGAAATAAAATAGTTGTTGGATCTCGAATCAATCCACTTGTGCAAAACGGTAAACGCCACTTCGAATATTTTTAGTTTGGATGATCACCGTATAAATTCCTTTTGCTAAATATCCTTTTTCCCAAATCACTTCTTTTCCTTGACTCTCTTTTGTATCGATGCGTTGCATCGCCGCATTGTACACTTCAATAGAGCGAATTTCTTCTCCATTACGTAAACTAATAATTAATTGCGTGGATTCATTTTTTACTAAAATATTTTCAGGGGCAATTTCACCGATACCAACTCCAGTAATAATATATGGACCTGAAGTAGCCATGCATCCCAACGAATCGGTAATTGTTACCGTGTAAGTTCCGTTAGCTAATGCTGTCCAAATTTGACTGTTAGCTCCGCCAAGCGGAAGTCCATTTAAATTCCACTGATAAAACGAAGCGGTAATGGATGAAGTCATGGTATTTCCATTCGGAAAAATTACAGGCGCCGTGGTGGTTTGATTCCACGGAACTAAGGCACTCCAAGTTGTTGAACTAGTAGTTCCATTATTGGCATTCAAGGTTTGATCTACTACATTTGTTCCGCTGCCGGCGTTGAAGCGCCAATAACCTACTAATCCTGTCTCTTGTGCAACATCTAAATGATGACTTCTTTTTGAATTGATTTCTGCAGTATCTAAAGCTCTGTCCCAAACACGAACTTCATCAATCTGTCCAGCCCAATATCGAGTTTGTCCTTGTGTTTGATCCGACAATCTTCCTATGCGAATGGGGTAAGCCAACGATTGTATCATTCCAAAAGGAAGTGCTGTAGCCCCTTGCTTAACGCCGTTGATGAATACACGTACCGAATCTCCATCATAGGTTCCTGCTACATGATACCATGTATTAAGGGACATGGCTCCACTCAAACTGGTTGCTCCAACCCAAGAGATACTGGCACCCAATGAATTTTTCCCACAAACGGAAAAATCAAGTTGTCCATTATTTCCAGCTCTTAAAACATAGCCTTGTTCCCCTAAACTCCAGCTGTGTTTGCAGAGGATGGTGCCTTCAAAATTGTTGATTGCCCAACTAGTAGCTCGAATCCAAGCCTCAACGGTAATGGCATTGGCAGGAGCTAAATTCACATCTGTGGTGAAATTTACAGAGGCTGCAGCGAAGCTTAAAGAGTTCGTGTTTGGTAAACAAGGCTGTGCATCAGCGCAGTGATTTAGCCCAATAAATAGAAGGATTGTGGATAGTAAACGCATGGTAGTTAATTTTATACTACGAATGTATGTTTTTTTAGTATACGATCAAATATTCTCTAAAACAATTCGCGTAGATGTACGTTTTGTCAAGTATCTTTGCACTTGTATGATGTTAGAAAGCCTCGCTGGACTGTATTGTAATAGCCTCACCCGATATGATCGTTTGCTAACTCGTGAAGTGATGTTAGGTGACGTTGGCTTAGGTGGGAATAATCCGATTAGGGTGCAAAGTATGACCACCACGGATACGATGGACACCATGGCTACCGTGCAGCAATCGATACGAATGATTGAAGCAGGATGTGAATTTGTACGCATCACCGCCCCAAGTATTAATGAAGCAAAAAATCTCGCGAATATTAAACAGGAATTAGCGAAAAGAGGATATAAAACGCCGTTAATTGCCGATATACATTTTACGCCTAATGCTGCCGAAGCCGCTGCTCGCATTGTAGAAAAAGTGCGAATTAATCCAGGCAATTTTGCAGATAAGAAGAAGTTTGCGTTTATAGAATACGACGATGCTGCATACCATGAAGAGTTGGATCGTATCCGTGAACGTTTTATCCCCTTGCTGAAAATTTGTAAAGAGTATGGAACTGCCATGCGCATCGGTACAAATCATGGATCTTTAAGCGATCGTATCATGAGTCGTTATGGTGATACAGCTCATGGAATGGTGGAGTCTGCATTAGAATTTTTACGAATTGCCGAAGGGGAGAATTATCATAATATCGTCCTGAGTATGAAGTCAAGTAATCCGCAGGTGATGGTGCAAGCGTATCGTACACTCATTTACCGAATGCGTGATGAAGGCATGAATTATCCGTTGCATTTAGGAGTCACCGAAGCAGGGGAAGGAGAAGATGGACGAATTAAATCAGCAGCGGGAATTGGAGCGTTACTAGAAGATGGGATAGGCGATACCGTTAGAGTTTCTTTGACAGAAGATCCAGAATTTGAAATCCCCATTGCAAAAGCGTTGGTGGAAAGATATGCAAAGAGAGCAGCACATGCAGCAATGCCTGATTTTCCTCCTTTGCAAATGGATGCAGAACGAATTGTATTGAATTCAAATGTTGAGTTTGGATTTAAACCTTTTGAGTATGAAAGACGGTCAACATACGAAGTAAATAATTTTGGTGCGTATCAAGTACCACGTGTTATCGCCGATTATTCTGAAATAGAAAGGCTTTCTGCCGCTTCCTTTTTTCCAGTCGGATACAATTATTCTGTACCTACCGATAAATGGAATTTAAGCGATCAGGCCTGCGATTATATTTATACAGGAGATAGAAATATTGATTTTGAAATACCCGGTACGCTGGGAATTATTGTTGATGCAAAAGCTTGGAAGGAGAAGGATCGTTGTTATCCTTTGTTTTCGTTAGATGCATTTTTAGTTGCTGAAAGTAAATCGAAGCAACTTAATTTTATTTCAGTACAGGCGGATGGTATTGCGGAACTTGGAAATCATATTCAAGTTTTGAGTGATTCGAATGTGGTTTTATTATTGTCTACCAAGAATGAACATGCCATGCCCGCATTGCGCCAAGCATTTATTTTGATGAAGCAAATGAAGTTGGATGTTCCTGTAGTCATACATCGTACGTATGATGGATTAACCGAGGAACAATTTCAATTATATGCCTCAACGGATTTAGGTGCGTTGCTCTTAGATGGTTTTGGCGATGGTGTGATGATTTCTTCCGCCACATCCATCTCCCCGCAAAAGATAAATAGTTTAGCATTCGGAATTTTGCAAGCAGCACGAACACGCATCAGTAAAACTGAATATATTTCTTGCCCCAGTTGTGGCCGAACCCTTTTTGATCTGCAAGAAACCACCGCAAAAATCCGTACACGCACCGATCACCTCAAAGGTTTAAAAATTGGAATCATGGGTTGTATTGTGAATGG
The DNA here is from genome assembly GCA_903922455.1 of uncultured Bacteroidota bacterium. Lineage (GTDB taxonomy): Bacteria > Bacteroidota > Bacteroidia > AKYH767-A > OLB10 > JAJTFW01. The sequence goes on from CAIXTT010000213.1 coordinate 6,747, forward strand.
TCCCGGCGAAATGGCCGATGCCGATTATGGTTATGTAGGATCCGGACCTGGAAAAATTACACTCTACAAAGGACGTGAGGTTGTGCGTAAAAGCATTAACACCGATTTAGCAGTAGATGCATTGATTGATTTAATTAAAGAGCACGGGGATTGGATCGAGAAATAATTCAGAATTATGGATTGAGAATTATTTTTATGCGGATCTTAATTAATCATAATCATCTTAAAAAATCTGTTTGCCATTGGGGTGATTTATTTCAGTAAATAAATTTTATTTGAATACGATTTGTTTTCACTTGTATTCAATTTTAAAATATAGAATCCAGCATTTAAAAAATTTAAGTTCACTTTTCCTTTTACGATTTCCAATTCATATACTTTCCTACCTTGAACATCAAAAATTTCTAAATGTCCACTTTTATTTAGTTGTATGCTTTCTGTAAACGGATTGGGATACACTTCAAAAGTTTCAAGTTCTATATTTTCTAGGCCTACAATTCCATTTACCTTCCATGTTTCTGCTGTTCTTGCAGGAATGGAGTTGAGTCCAGTACTGATGTAAATAGTATTATTCCAAACGCAGGAAACATATCCTCTTCTGGCTAATGATGGAATGGGATTGTAAGGAATAAATGTATTGTTAGTTAAATCATACATCCATAAATCATCTTTATAAATATTTCCATTCTCATATCCTCCAAAGAACATGATATTATTTCCCATCGGCATTAATTGCGTATAGGCCCTACCGTTATTGGGGAAGGTATTAATTAATGTCCATGCATCGTTCACTGAATCGTAACTGTAGAGCCGATTACTGTATTGAGTCGTGCTATCAATTCCTCCAAATACATATCCTATTCCATTCTCGGCACAAGCTCCCGCTCTCCATAATCCGGGAAATGGAAAATTATTCATTTGCTGCCAGCTGTCATTGGTAATATTGTATTTCCAAACTTCGGTGATGTTACCCTGAGATGGATTATTTCCTCCCATAATAAATGCATCGTTATTAATTACAAAGCAAGAAGAACCTCTTCGACCTAGGCTTGGCATCGAAGTCATTTGCTGCCACGAGCTATTGCTGGGCTCAAAACGCATCAAATCCTGAAAATAAGTTGCGCCTGGACCAATACCACCAAAGAGATATCCGAAATTGTTATGACTAAAACCACTAGCATATTGACGTTCTTGCCCTGAATTTACTGATGCTCCAATCGACCAAGTTTCATTCGTTAAATCCAACATATAAAAATCCCTTTGTGCATTGAAGCCTCCATCCAGCCCTGTACCTACATAGAAAGTATTTCCGATAACAAATCCTGCTGCATCATCTCTCTCCGAGCCAGGAAAGTCGAGAAGTGGTGTCCAGGTTTGTGCATGACATCCATAGCTAAATAGGAGCAAGAGGTTGGTGAAGATAAATTTCATACTCAAAGATCATAATAAATCAGCGGTTTATTACCCCAGCACTCATTTCTGAAAAAAATTGCCGCATTCCCCGTATATTTGCACTCGAAAAGAAGTATGCAAACAGTCACCTTTCAAGATCTCGGAGAAATTGATTTTAAGCAAGCATGGGATTTGCAGGAATCTTTATTGGCTGAAACCGTTCGACAAAAAGTAGAGAATCGCACGTTAGAAACCGCTCAACATTTTCCTCCCCGACATTATCTTTTATTTTGTGAGCATCCTCATGTTTTTACTTTGGGAAAAAGTGGAGCAGAAGCTCACTTGTTAGCCGATGAACAAAAGCTGGAAGAAATAGGGGCCACCTATTATAAAATAAATCGTGGAGGTGATATTACCTACCACGGACCCGGACAATTAGTCGGATATCCCATTTTTGATCTCGATCATTTTTTTAATGATATTCATAAATACCTGCGTTTTTTGGAAGAAAGTGTTATTCTCACTTTAGCTGATTATGGAATTGTAGCTGGGCGATTGCCTGGATTAACGGGTGTTTGGTTAGATGGAGATGATCCTATTAAGGCAAGAAAGATTTGTGCCTTTGGTGTGCGATGTAGTCGATGGGTTACGATGCACGGATTCGCATTTAATATTAATAATGATTTAAGTTATTTCAATAAAATTGTTCCTTGTGGCATCACGGATAAAGGAGTAACGTCGTTGTCGAAAGAATTAGGAAGAGAAATAAATATGAATGAAGTGAAATCTAAAGTTTTATTTCACCTGAAATCACTCTTTCATTTTGAAGTAGTCAATTAGCAAATTTTCTTGGGGTTTATTCTTAAAATTGTTAAGAAATCGGTTCATAGTATTGGTTGGCGTTCCTCGAAGGATATTTTGTAATAGGTATATTTGTAGAAAGGGTTAGTGAATGCCAATCGATAAAATATAAAAAGCTATTGGTGGAGCGATTTATATTAATTGTTCCTTATTCAAATTGACTCTATTCAACGCTGATCCATTCAACTCAAAAAGTTTATAGCTCTTACAATGAAAAAATTATATATTATTCTTTTATTGGTATTGACCAATTATATTTCGACTGCGCAACTTTTATTAAAACCGACTAACCCTACAGATACCAATTTGCCACAATGGGTTCGAATGATGTACTCGGAAAATCCAAATGTATTTCAAGTTGAAAAAGCTCATGATGATTATTATAAGTTGCAAAAGGAGGAATCCAATCAACATACTGCCTATTATAAACACTGGCGAAGATACAATCAACCTTATGTGCAAAAGGATGGTTTTATAAAAATCCCATCTCAAATGGAAAAAAGTAACTTGCTAAAAAGTACACAAAGTGCTTTGCAAACTACTTCTTCAAAAATGTTAGCCCCTTGGAATTTCGCAGGTCCCGAAAAACATTACAGAGCTCGATATAATGCTGGCGATACGATTTCGCAAATATCATGGCATGCAAATGTGTATTGTATAGATCAAAGTTTTAGTAATCCAACGACTTTGTATTGTGGAGGAGAAAATGGTGGGGTTTATAAAAGCACTAACAAAGGAATGTCTTGGAATTTTATTTCAAGGAATGAAGATATGACAACGGTAAGTGC
>CAIXTT010000214.1 GCA_903922455.1 uncultured Bacteroidota bacterium
TCGTATCTCATACCATTAAATTATTAACAGGCAGTATTGAATTAGTTCTCTCTATCATTTTAGACTTAATTGATCTTTTGTGCAATTTTATCTTTTGTATGCACGTTGTATTATTTGATGTATTTTTAGAATAGATACTTAACATTGTAAGTAATTTATTTAATTGAATAATTATTCTATTAAACCTTGTTTAAATTGTGCCATCCTAGAACCTGAAAAAAAATAATTTGAAGATGAAAAATCATATGAAATTTGGATTTGTTGCCTTAGTTGCTAGCTTGCTCGTTTATGTAGGTTGTAAAAAAGACAAAGAAGTAGATGACCGTGATGGTACAACAGCAGTAGAATATGCTATGGCCGATGCCTCTTTTGGGGACGTAGCCAGCATTGCAGATGAAGGTTATGATGGCTCTTTAGAATCGTATCGTGTTATGAATGGTGGGGCAGAAAGGGTGATGACTAGTTGCGCAACGATAACTTTTGATACTACTTCATTGCCAAAAACTTTTACTATAGATTTCGGAACAGTAGATTGTATTTGTAATGATGGCAATTACCGCAGAGGAAAAATTATTGTGAGTTGGACACTTCCTTACCGCGATTCTGGTTCTACTCATTCGATCACATTCGATAATTATTTTGTGAATTATAATCAATTGTTGGGTACAAAATCGGTGACCAATAACGGAAGAAACACATCTGGTAAGTTAAGTTATACTGTTACGATAAATGGTTCTATTGTTTGGGATCCACAATATTTTGGAGGTGGTGGAACCAGTACCTACACTTCAACAAGAACAAGAGTTTGGACAGCAGGCGAAGCAACTGGAACTTGGTTAGACGATATCTATCACATCAGTGGGTCAGCAAGCGGAACTACTCGCACAGGATCAAGTTATACCATGGCAACCACCATTCCTCTGAAAAAGGAAATCGGATTTAAGCATTTAACCGATGGTATATTAGTATTTACACCTTCTGGAAAATATGCACGTACTATTGATTACGGTTACGTGAATGGACTAAGAGATGCATTAGCGAAAGTGACCATTAATGGTTATACGTTCACGATTCAATTACAATAGTTTTTATTTCGAAGAGATTAAGAAATCTAGCATTTAGTAGCGAAGCTTCGTAACTAAATGCTAGGTTTTTTTTGTTGATGATTATTCCTGAACTTTTCTTAATATACGAAGTGGTGTGACCCTGCTAGATTAATGATCCAAAATGTAAATCGTATTTACTGCGGTTAGACCTCGCTAATTGCAATCGTCTTTTATAATAAATCGATAAATACATTTACAGAAAAACTCCATCGGGGTTCAATATTATTAGCACCGCGACAAAAAAATTACCAACCCCAGCGGGGTTGCACATGGTCGTAGAACATTGGCGTTTGTTCCCGAACGGTTGTGTGACCCCGCTGGGGTCAGGATAAAAAAATGAATTTCTTTTCTAATAAGGTTTAACCCCGCTGGGCTCATGCCCATAAATTTATACGATCAATTTGGAAAGACAGGAGTTAAAAGCCAAAAACGAGTCGCGAGGCTTCGCGACCAGCAGCCTCGAGTTATAATAGCGAACGAAAAACTCTTTTGTTCTGTTAAGCTGGTAAGTAAAATAAAAAAATTACTTCAATAAATAAATTTGTCCTTTCAAATTATGCTTTTTGCGATTGAAGTCTTTTATTAAAGATTCGTAAACATAAACTCCAGACATACATTCTTCGCCATCATTTAAAAATTTACCGTTCCAGCTTTCATTGGTGTTGCTGCTTTCATAAACTATTTGTCCGCGACGATTGTATACTTTAATATTAAACTCATCTACACCTTCCGAGTAAATAGATAAACGATCATTAATTTGATCGCTGTTTGGTGTAAACGCATTTGGAATATACAATGAGTAATTGGGTGTAACTCTCACTTCTAACTGGAAAGTATCTCGACAACCACCAGCATTGAATGTGTACAGTGTGACAATATAACTTCCAACATTTTCATATTCATGTGATGAGCTACAACTGCTATCGCCCGTCCCATCTCCAAAATCAAAATAGCATCCGTTATTAGCAAAGGCCGATTCGAAATTAAAGACCGGATTTAATTCACTTGCGACTAATGGATTTGCAGTGAATAAAGCTACAGGAATTGGGAAAGTTGCAATACCTCCAACCAATGTATCTGTTGTACTACACGTATCCGCACTCGTTAAGGTGAGCGTTGGTAAATAGACTCCTTGATTTGGATAGGTATGTGTTGGGTTATTTATAAACGAAACAACGCCATCGCCAAAATTCCACAAGTAAGTTGGATTAGGAATGGCTGGACTCAAATCTTGGAAGATTACATCTAAAGGAGCACAACCCGAATTTTGATTTACACTGAAGTTCACAATTGGATTGGGTTTTACAACTGCATTGGCAATGTATTGGTCGGGAGGACAACCTGGTGTTTGTGTTTGCAAAATGATGGACTTAGGTCCGGTGGACGCAAAATTGTAATCTTGAATAGTTGGGGATATGATGGTATCCGTTCCGATAATCCAAATTAATGTTGCACCAGGAACAACTCCGAATAATGGACTAAAATCAAAAGCATTATTGGTTTCACATTGAGGATTGGGTGGAATAAAAAATGCATTTTGTACTGAATTTACAGTAAGCAACATTGTATCTTTTTTGTCGCAATACCCGAGAGATGTAGTTACAATAAAACGTACTGTTGTATCTGCAGTGCCAATGACTGGAATCGTTGCTTGTGGATTAGAAATTGTTCCCGAACTTAAAAAAGAGGGGTTTGTCCAGCTGTAGGTATATCCAGCTGTAGTTGCTGCACCAATGGCAATGGGTTGATTGGAACATGTTATTAAATTGGTTCCTGCGTTGGAGTTTGGATAACTACCGACAATGATATTTTTACGAATGGTGTCGGAATTGCAAAAATTATCGTTAGTAACTAACGTTATTGCATAGCTGCCATTTGCTGGAAAATTTATAAGATAAGGTCCCAGAGGATTAGTCGAAAAATTTAAAACGTTTCCACCGTATTGCCAGGTAAAATTATTTCCAGTTATAGGCATCAGTCCAGTGTATGTAAGGACGATGGTGTCGCTTCCACAAACTGTAGTGTCGCTCACGGTAAAATTCGCATTAGGCTTGGCGCGAACTACAATTGGAACGGAATCAATATCCGATTTACACCCTTCTAAAGAAGTAGCTTCGGCTCTCATGAAAGTATTTCCGGCAGTATTCCATGTAAAGGTTCCTGTACTACCATCTGCAGGAGTTCCACTCACAAATGTCGCTGTTCCATAATTCCAAGTGTAAGTAGATCCTAAGGGCGCGCCGCTAGCCAGAGGTGTGAAAGTAAGTGTCTCACCCTGACAAACGGGAGAACTAACGTTGATGGCTATGTTCGGTGTTTGAAAAACTTTAATGGAATCATCAAACGGAAATCCTAAACATCCATTTTCAACAATGGCTAAATTCAAATAATAAGTACCAACTGCATTCCAATTGATATCAAATTGCTGATTGGTTGAATTACTCACCGTCCCTCCTCCGTAGGTCCAAGCATAAGTGGCAGAACTTGCCGCCGACCCTGTATAATTTACTGTAACATCAGTACCCGTACAACCCGAATCGGGCATTGAGAAATTAGCAGTCGGTAAATTAAAAATATGAACGGTATTTTTTGTAGTGTCTGATGTACAACCGTTTTCTGTAATTTGTAATCCTGCAATAATATTTCCAGCCGCATTCCAATAAGCAGTGGCTTGCCCAAATCCGGTTACGAAGGAGCCTGAGTTATTTGGGAAAACCCAATCGTAAAAAATATTGGGATTGGAAGAATTGGCTGTAAAATCCGCTGTAACCGCACTGGTGCCATCAAAGCACAAACTATCATCACTAATTGTAAAAGTAACCACAGGCTTTGGCTTTACTACAATTTGTCGACTGAAAGAATGAGAACATCCTGTTAGCTCTGTTAAAGTTAATGAAGCCAAATACGTTCCCGGACCATAAAAGTGATTCGGTAAATTGAAGTTGGCACCTACACCACTGATGGGAGGATTGCCATCGCCAAAATCGAATGACCAGATAGTTGAAGAATTATATTCACTGTTATCCGTAAAGTTTGCTGTTAAGGAACCACATGATAGTAAACTATCAACATCAAAATCGGCAGTAGGCATCAAGCGTACGCCAGGACCCCAAGTAAAATCAAATCCAGATCCACTTTGACTGGTGTCATCAATCATTAATGCATACCTATTTCCAGATACTACATTGATGGGTGGACAATAGGGACTGCCTGTGCAATTCACAACAGAACTCGACATGCCAAATGCTTGAAAAGGATCGTACACACTGTTGCAGGCCACTTCAGTCCCAGGACATCCTGCAGTAATGTTATAAAGAGCCCATCTAAAACCACCAATATTTGTTGGAAAGGCAGTGAATTCTAAAGGACCATTGTATCCTACGTTAAACTTGTACCAAAATGGTCGAACGGGAGGAGTGTTAAAACAGGATGGCAAGGCAGAAATACCAGGTTGCGCACTTCCCGGACTACTAAAATCATAGGTGTTACAGAGAGCTGTAGCACTATTGCAATCGATACCTGGATTAATAAATCCGTTGGTACTTGAAACGCAAACTAAAAATTCTCCAACCGTTTCGAGTGAAGTTACATAAAACCAAATTTGTGTTCCCGCAAAAGAAGTAAAAGCTACAGAAGCAGGATCTACATTTGTCAAAGCAGTATTACAAACATTTGGAGTGCCACCGCCTGAGCAATTTCCATTCACTACAGTTACCGAAACTTTTTGTGCAGGAGTTAATCCAATTGGCGAAATTGTAATGGTATTTACAGTTCCTGTTACAACATACGAATACCAAATTTCATGTCCGCCGGCAGGTAAGGGAGGTGTTGCACCCGCATCACAAGCATTCGAGATTCCATCGCTCGTTGCTGTTGAATTATCATCGTTAATGCAAGTATTTCCACTTTGATCGAGGTAAATAAAAGTAGCGCCAGAGCAATTGTCATTGGTTGGAAATTGGGCTTCTGCGTTGGTAAATAAAAGTATGAAAACCAAGGATAAAATTACCGATAAGCATCGATCAATAGATGAATGAATTGATTTGGAGAGCATTGTTTAAATACAGATGTTTCAGAGTGCTAAAGCCAATTAAAATGAATTAGCCATGCTAATTTTCTTTTCGAAGCTTCAGAACGACTATTTTTGCAACAACAAAACTACCCAATTTATGAATACTATTCAAGATTATATTAACCAAAACAAGGATCGTTTTATCTCTGAATTGATGGATTTATTGCGAATTCCCTCAGTGAGCGCCGATTCGAAGTATAAGGCCGATGTGGTTCGTGCCTCAGAATTCATCAAAAAGTCATTGGAAGATGCTGGTGCAGATAAAGTGGAAATTTGCACTACGCCTGGTCATCCTATCGTTTATGGTGAAAAAATTTTCGATGCAACCCTGCCAACAGTCTTGGTTTATGGGCATTACGATGTTCAACCTGCTGATCCTTTAAATCTTTGGGATTCACCTCCTTTTGAACCTGTCATTAAGGATGATAAAATTTATGCACGAGGATCTTGTGACGACAAAGGTCAGGTGTATATGCATGTGAAGGCTTTTGAGTCAATGATGAAGACGAATTCCTTGCCTTGCAATGTGAAGTTTATGATTGAAGGAGAAGAGGAGGTAGGTTCAACCAATTTAGGAACATGGATTCGTGAAAATAAAAGCCGATTAACCGGTGATGTGATTTTAATTTCGGATACCTCCATCATTGCTAATGATATTCCAAGTATTGATGTTGGATTACGCGGATTGAGTTATGTGGAAGTAGAAGTAACGGGTCCTAATCGCGATTTGCACAGTGGGGTTTATGGAGGAGCGGTTGCGAATCCTATTCAAATTTTATGTGAGATGATTGCCAAAATGAAAGATGAAAACAACCATATCACGATACCTGGCTTTTACGATGATGTGTTGGCGTTGAGTGCTGATGAGCGTGCGGAATTAAACAAAGCTCCCTTTGATTTAGCCGATTATAAAACGGATTTAAATGTGGGTGATGTTCACGGTGAAAAAGGATATACGGTGCTGGAGCAAACTGGAGTTCGTCCTACGTTTGAGTTGAATGGAATTTGGGGTGGATACATTGGCGAAGGTGCTAAAACGGTTTTGCCTTCAAAAGCATTTGCAAAAATATCGATGCGTTTAGTACCTAATCAGACGAGTGATAAAATAACTCAACTTTTTTCTGATCATTTCAAAAGTATTGCTCCGGCAGGAGTAACTGTAAAAGTGATTCCACATCATGGTGGCGAGCCTGTGGTAACGCCAACCGATTCAATTGCATTCAAAGCTGCCAGTAAAGCAATGGAAACTACATTCGGAAAAAAACCAATTCCAACTCGAGGCGGTGGAAGTATTCCCATCGTTGCTTTGTTTGAAAAAGAATTAGGTTTAAAAAGTGTGTTGATGGGCTTTGGTCTTGATAGTGATTTAATTCATAGTCCCAATGAGCATTATGGTATCTTTAATTTCATGAAAGGAATTGAGACGATACCCTTGTTCTTTCAAAACTTTCGTGAAATGAAATCTTAGTTGGATAAACATTTTTTTAACAGTAGAGGGCACTAAAGGTCATTAAAGATCACAAAAGAAATTCTCGCTTTTACTCTAGTGCCTCGTATGTTTGTTTTTTTCTCTTGTGTTCTCTTGTGTTCTCTAGTGCCCTCTAGTGTTAAATTCGATTTTCATTTCGGAGCTTAATTTATACACTTTAGTCAACTTCTTTTTTAAATTGATTGATGCTTGATAGATATTTTCTATTTTTAACAGATGCAAACCCTTAAAAAATTCCCGCTCGAGCTGATTGTTTGGATCGGTTCACTTTTGTATTTGGCAGGGATTGATCCGAATTCAGAGCACATGAGTCTTTGTGTTTTTAATTGGCTGGGATTTGTATGGTGTCCGGGATGCGGATTGGGTCATTCGATTTCCTTCTTTTTGCATGGGGAATTCTTACAATCTTGGAATGCACATGTTCTCGGCGGTTTTGGGTTGATGGTTTTAATGCATCGTATCCTACAATTGCTTCGATTGGAATATTTGAGATATCAACTAAAATTCAATGTAAATTAATTGTTAACTAAATAATCATGGATAAAAATTTACTACTCTCTTTACCTGGAATCGAATCGGAAGAAATGCTTTTTATTCAAGAAGCGATCAAGGATTTGAATGAGGATGCTCAACGTAATTTCCTCTTGCTTTATAAAGGAAGAAGAAAGGATCCACAAACGATTTTAATTTGTTGTATTGCCGGATTTGTGGGTGTGGCAGGTGTTCAAAGATTTATACTTGGACAAATTGGAATGGGTATTCTGTATTTCTTTACGGCTGGACTCTGCTTCGTTGGAACTATCATTGATCTTTTAAATTACAAAAAGATGGTCTTGGAATTCAATCAGTCGCAGGTAATTGAATGCAAGCTGCTGGCCGTTAGTTTCAGGTCTTAATTAAACGTTACTGGATAAATATTCTCTTGATCTTTGATCGTGCATAAGTTTTTAAGGAACTTTTGCGTTTAATAAAGTCAATTGTTAAATTTGAGATATGAGTTATATGAAAATAGGAGTATTTCTTTTTGCTGTTTTCTTCTTGAATTCCTGCACCAAGACGGAGCTGGAAACGATCACTGGCAATATTGCGCCTCCTGACACTACGATTGAATCGAATGTTTATGAAGATTATGTAAACAAGTCGTATATCCTCGTGTTAGGTAGAGAGCCCAGTGTATTAGAATTCCAGAAAGCAGTTGACAGTTTGAAAATACATGGGCTAGATGTACCGAGTCGATATAGTTTTTTGAATTCTGTTTTTTCTTTATCCGATTATAAATGGCGTCAAGTAGAAAAGTGGAGAATACAATTGTTGGGAAGTACCGATTCCTCGGATGTAATTACTCAAATGGCCATCTTCGATTTTTTCCTGAATGATTCCACTTATATCACGGTATGGCCTGCGCTGCAGATTGAAAAAGATCGATTAGATTCTTTATACAATGCTTCCTACGATTATGTGGCCGGCACCATTTCTATTCGACAATTGCAATCGCATATGTTGAATAATTATTTTTATGATCAAATTAATATGGGGGCAGATAATTTTGTACTTTCTTCATTTCAACATTTTCTTTATAGGAACCCTACAATGTCCGAGCTGTTAGGTGGAGTAGGGATGATTGGTGGAAGTAATGCTGTTTTGTTTTTGCAAGCAGGTGCTTCTAAAGATGATTATCTCAATATTTTTTTTAATTCTGATGATTATTTTGAAGGCTCAGTCATTCGTATATTTAATGATTATTTGTTGCGAGCTCCCAATTCAATTGAGATGAGTGAGGCCGCATTGAAATATAAAAATTCCTTGAACTTTGAATCAGTCCAAATGGATGTATTAGCAACCGATGAGTTTGTTGGAATTAAATAAGAGATGCAAATGAAAAGAATAAACACATATGTATTCATTATCTGTTTTCTGATCTTCACTTCTTGTGAGAAGGAGGTAGATTATTTGTATGAGGTAAATCCAGTAGCGGTGCAATCACCCGGAAGTATTAAGTCGAATGCCAAGAGCACTGTCGAATTTTTAACCATCGCTTGGGCCGATATTTTCGGAACGCAAATTCCACAACAGGAATTGAGCAAATTAAATACCGTGTATGTCTCTTTCGGCGATAAAAAAATGATTGAAGATCGCATCTTGTTAAATTTTCTTTCTAAATCAGGGGTGCAAATTCCAGCTCAAACAAATGTTACTGGTGATACCACACTCTACATTAATAAAACCTACCAGAAGTTATTTAATCGTGATGCCAACGCATTCGAGAAATATTATTTGAAGGAACAAATCAGATTGAATGCATCCATGACAAGCAAAGTAATTTGGTATGCATTGATGACATCTAATGAGTATCGTTACTATTAAATGAAAAAAGGAAATGGATAGACGTCGGTTTATTAAGAATATAGGACTTACCGCAGCAGGAGCAATGGCGGCTCCATATTTATTACCAGGTGGTCGACTATTTGCTGCAAGTGGTTTGCGAAAAGTGAATCATGTAGTGTTCTTGCTTTTTGCAGGTGGTGTGCGTAATCTGGAATCGGTACAGTTCAACGATGGTAATTTAATGCCGAATATGTTGAGCGGTGGAAGTGCAATCTCAAATGATATTTTACCTGCGATGGATTTTCTCCCTCCAGGGCCACTTTCGCAGCCTTTGCAAAATTATGGTACTTTGTTTCGTCAGTTTAGATATAAGGAAGGTCCTACAGGACATTATAACGGACATACCGTTGCCTTGACTGGACAATACGTAAGCACCGATTTGAATATTCGTGAAGCACCACGTAATCCTACCATCTTCGAATATTATAGAAAGCATAATAGTCCACAACAAACCGCATTGAATTGTTGGTGGGTAGCGAATACACTCGGCCCTTATCCCGCATTAAATTATTCGAGCGATCCCAATTATGGTGCAGGCTATGGAGCGAATTTCATCTCTCCTAATTTTTTAATTTCTCAAGATGGGTTCAATGCTTTAGGAAATCTTGGGTCTTTCTCCACGAATGAGCAAGCTGCATTTGCAAGCATCCGAAATTTTGCGAATGGAAACTTCGATCAGAGTTATACGAATCCATCTGCGGGAATGACGAATTCTCCAGCAGAAGCAGCACAGTTGCAACAGTTCATTAGTGATTTATATGCCAAGGCTCAGTCGGGGCAATATGTCAATCCCTGGGGTGTTGGAGCTTCCATGAATAATGATATGTTCAATGTGATGTTTGCCGAAGAAATTATTCAGCGATTCAAACCTGAATTGTTAACGGTAAATATGCAAGATGTAGACATTGGTCATTTTGATTTTAGTTCATACGCCAACAATTTGCGTAAAGCCGATTGGGCTGCAGCACATTTGTGGAACGTTATTCAAAGTACACCCGATATGGCTAACGATACAGTGATGGTGATAGCCCCTGAGCATGGGCGGAATTTTAATCCGAATACTTCCATCGATGCCTATGGTCGATTAGCGTTAGATCATACATCACCTTCCGATGGTGTGAGTGGTGATCAAATGGCACGAGAGATATTTTGTTTAGTGGTGGGTCCGCCAACTGTGGTTAAGCAAGGACTCGTGGTGAATAGTTTGAGTGGAGAAAGTACTGAGATTGTACCCACCATTGCAAATATTTTAGGGTTCGATACTAGTATCCCTGCGAGTGCGGGTGTAAAGAATTTTAATCAGTGCGACTTAGCACAAGCATTCTTCTAAAACATCTAGGAATGAAAAAAATACTTGACCTATTCACTTCAGCATTCAAATTTCGAAAACAACATTTTGTTTTTGGGATGGTTGGGTCGATGGCTTTTTTATCCGTGATAATGATTTCATCTTGTAAGAAAGAAGAGACACCAGATAATCCTTACGACAATGTGAATTATAATAATGGTGGCAATCAAGATTCAGTTCCTGATCCTGCTTCCATCACGGGTCTCCATAAAAATATTTTCTTTCCTAAGTGCGCAAATCCCGGTTGTCATGATGGTACGTTTGAGCCTGATTTCAGAACGGTACAAAGTAGTTTTTCTACATTGATTTATATGGGCGTAAATAAAAAAACGCTTGACGCTGTTAATTTTTTTAATTACCGTGTAATTCCAAATAATGAAGCAACCTCATTCTTGATTGAGCGATTAACAACGAGCACTTCCGATTATATGCCTTCAAATGGTGTTCGATTGGGAAGTACGGATATGGTTAATATCAGAAAGTGGATTCAAGATGGTTGTCCTGATGTTGATGGAGTGCTGCCTCTAAAACCAAATCTTCCTCCTAATATTGTTGGATTCATTGCAACCGACTCTTTGTACAATCGCTTAGATACTAGTCGGCAAAATGGAATTGGATATTTACCATTCTATGCTCCTGCTAATAAATCCATGTACCTTGTTTTAGTGGCTTTAGATACTGCAGATGGAACAACGGCAACCGATCCTATCAACTTTACCGAACATAAAATTAAATGGTCATTAGATCCTAATAATTTTACAAATGCTCAAACGATAAATGCATTTTGGAATACACCCATTCCGTTTCCATATTGGCAAGTTATTGTAAATACAAGTCAGTGGATTGCGGGCACTACTGTTTATTTTAGAGTGTACATGAACGATGGATTCCAAGCCTTGCCCAGTGAACTACCCAAAAATCAATCGCCCGATTATTATAAAACGTATTTTGCATTTATTGTCCAATAAAAAACAATGATGAAAATTTATTCACTACTTAAAGTATTCAAGCGACCTTCAATTTTGTTGTTGCTCATAGGCATTGGAATTTTAGGGACCTCCGGCTGCCAAAAAGACGACGATCCTTTTGCTAACAAAGTACCTACCATAGAATTGCTTTCACTTACGCCACAGATGGTTGTTGAGTTTAACGATTCACTAGTTTTCAATATCAAGTACCGCGACAACGACGGCGATTTGGGCGAAAATAATCCCAGCGTAAAAAATTTATTCATCACGGACAATCGCATCGGCATCGTTTACGACTATCGCATTCAGCAATTAGCTCCATCAGGTTCTGCCATTGCCATTGAAGGCACTTTGCAAGTCGTATTAAATTCCGTTGCCCGCACCGACACCAGCCTCGCTCAAGAGACCGCCACTTTTTCTGTTTATGTAAAAGACCGCGCTGGGAATAAAAGTAATGTGGTAACGAGTGGCGTCATTACGATTAAGGCGCAGTAGGCTAACCCCAGACTAAAGTCTGGGGTTAGCTAAAATCACTTGATTAACTTATCGTACTCGTTCGAATAACTTTTTCTAAATGATGATACTCATTGAAGTTAGTGATGTATTAATTAAGTGTAAACATTTGTAGTCGACTATAAATGTTTATTTCCCAGCAATTGAATTTTTTTAATTCGATTTTTGCTTTTGATGTGGGAAATCAAAGCTTACTGTAGATGTAAGTTGTACTAGCTATAAACTCCGCCCATCAAACCAGAAAAACTAACGAGTAACTCCGCCTTTTAAGGCGGAGTTACTGAACTAATAAGTAAGCTGGGCTTCAGCCCTGAAAACTATCAAATGCCCTACGTAAAAATAATGATCCACTTAGTCTGGGGAACAAAAAACAGAACTCCATTTCTATCCAAAGAAATTAAAGAAAAGGTCATTGAACACATTAAAGAAAATGCAAAAACGAAGGGGATATATATCGACAGAATAAACGGACATACAGAACACCTACATGTTTTAATAGGGTTGAAAGCGAGCATGAGTATTTCAAAAGTGATGCAATTGATAAAAGGAGAATCGGCTTATTGGATAAATAAAGTGAAGCTTACAAAATCAAAATTTGAATGGGCTGATGAATACTACGCAGGTTCTGTTAGCGAATCCATATTACCAATAGTGAGAGCATATATTGATAGACAAGAGGAGCATCACAAGAAAAAAACCTTCCAACAAGAGTACGATGAGTTTATTTCTGCTAGTGATTCGACTCGTGACCACTAACCCCCGACTAATAACCCCAGACTACTAGCCCCAGACTTTAGTCTGGGGCTAGATGAGATCATCTCATCACCACCAATTTCCTCCCTACCCATTCATACCCACTCCTTACAACACAAGTATAAACTCCATTACTCAACTCAGGCAATTTCATCCCGTACAATGTTATTAAAAGGAAGAGAATTGTTTTTTCATTTTAAGCAAAGAGTATTCGTTTTTAAAAGGAATTTAATTTTATAAATCTAAGATTTGAGTATACTAAGATATCCTCATTTCGAACAAATTTAAGAATTTGACTATTACGAATATAAGCCTAAAATGGTAGTATTACAATTTATGTGATTTATTGGCAATATTTTTAACTGAGGAAGTTCCTCA
>CAIXTT010000215.1 GCA_903922455.1 uncultured Bacteroidota bacterium
CTGTAGGAAGTGTTGAAGAGCTGACCAATTACTTAAACAATAAAAAAGGAGGAGTTCTCATCGAAGGGGTTTACCCCAACGGAATGAGAGCTTACTACGGGTTCGGCATGTAATTTTAGGAAAATGAAAGTTAGAAGGACGCTCATCGGCGTCCTTTTTTTTAATTATGATTTGGCGGTTTGTTATTTATTTTCGCTTATATTTGTTTGACACAAAAGCCACGACAGTTTTTAGATTTTTTAAAATCACTAAAAATGCGTCAAATTAAAATTAGTAAATCGATTACCAACCGGGAGAGTGCTTCTTTAGAGAAGTATCTTTCAGATATTGGTAAAGAGCCAATGATCGCGGCAGAGGAAGAAGTCCGACTTGCAAGACTTATTCGAGACGGTGATGAAGAAGCTTTTGATAAATTAACACGTGCTAATTTACGTTTTGTAGTTTCCGTGGCTAAGCAATATCAAAACCAAGGGTTGAGTTTGCCGGATCTTATTAATGAAGGAAATCTCGGATTAATTAAATCGGCAAAACGTTTTGATGAAACCCGAGGATTTAAATTTATTTCCTACGCTGTTTGGTGGATTCGCCAAAGTATTTTACAAGCTATTGCAGAGCAAAGTCGTATTGTGCGACTTCCCTTGAATCAAATTGGTTCCTTGAGTCGAATCAGTAAAGCATTTAGTAAGCTGGAACAAGAATACGAAAGAGAACCTTCGTATGAAGAGATTGCAAAGCTCACCGATTTACCATTAGATAAAATCACCGATGCACTTCGAATTTCGGGCAGACATGTTTCTATGGATGCTCCTTTTATACAAGGAGAAGAGAATACTTTATTAGATGTCATCGAAAATAATGAGTCACCACGAGCAGATGTACAACTCATTAATGATTCACTTAGAAAAGAAATTGAAAGATCACTGAGTGCTTTAAGTGAAAGAGAATGCGAGGTTGTTAAACTGTTTTTTGGAATTGGAATTGGACACGGATTAACATTAGAAGAAATTGGCGATAAATATGGAATTACGAGAGAAAGAGTTCGTCAAATAAAAGAAAAAGCTTTACGACGGCTCCGTCATAAAAGCAAGAATAATATATTAAAATCATATTTGGGAGATTGATATAGATTCACATCCCTCCTACCGAAAAATAAAAAAGGCTGCCGAAAATCGACAGCCTTTTCTTTATTCTTAAATGACTTAGTAATAAGTAAAACGAATTACGTCAGCCAAATATTTTGCAAATCGAACTACTTGTCGACTGTATCCATATTCATTATCATACCAAATATAAAGCACCATACTTTTTTTATCTTTTGATACGATGGTAGCTGGAGAATCGACAATAGAAGCGCATGGATTTCCAATCAAATCAGACGAAACTAATTCATTCGAATTTGAATATTGAATTTGCTCAATTAAATTTCCACGCAATGCGCCATCCTTTAAAATATCATTTACTTCCTCTTTACTTACGCCTTTTTTCATGGTAAGATTTAAGATGGCCAAGGAAACATCAGGGGTCGGTACACGAACTGCATTACCAGTTAACTTTCCTTCTAATACGGGTAATACTTTTGCAACCGCTTTATCTGCGCCCGTCTCTGTAATTACCATATTCATTGCGGCTGAACGTCCACGACGATACTTGGGGTGATAGTTATCTAATAAATTTTGGTCATTGGTATACGAGTGAATTGTTTCGATATGTCCTCTTTCAATTCCCAAAGCATTTTCAATTACTGATAAAATAGGTACAATGGCGTTGGTTGTACATGATGCAGCAGAGAATATTTTTTCGTCTGCGGCATGATTCTTTTCATTCACACCATACACCACATTTGGAATATCTCCTTTACCGGGTGCAGTCAATAATACTTTATCAACTCCTTTTGCTTTTAGATGCTTACTTAATCCTTCTCGGTCACGTGATACACCCGTATTGTCAATTAACAATGCATTATTAATTCCTAATGCTGAATAATCC
>CAIXTT010000216.1 GCA_903922455.1 uncultured Bacteroidota bacterium
ATCTGCTCCATAGGCATTTAATGATTCTTTTAATTTTTGACGGGCTACATGAATTCTAATTTTTACAGTACCCAATGGCACGTGCAGTTCATCAGCAATTTCAGAGTACTTATATCCTTCAAATGATTTCATAAAAGGAACACGTAAATTAGCTGGCAACTCACAAATGGCTGCATCAATTTCTTTCATGGCAATGCGCTCTATTCCATTATTCATTTCAGAATAATTCACATTTTCTAACAGATAATTATTTTCTGTATCATCATGAATTACTTTGCGCTTTACTTTTTTTCTGTATTCATTAATAAAAAGATTTTTCAAGATGGTATACAACCAACCCTTTAAATTAGTGTCGGGAGCAAATTTGTCTTTATTTTTAAATGCTTTAAGCATTGTTTCTTGAACTAAATCTTCTGCATCTTCTACTGCTCGTGTTAGTTTAAGAGCATATCCTCTTAGAGGAGCATAATATTCCTTTACATGGTAATTAAATTCGAGTTGAGTCATTTTGTCTAATTTTTTTTGTAAATACTTAAACAAAGATAGCTGGGCTGGATCCAATCTGCAAGCTTTTTGTTTAACTTTTTTAACATTTTTGTTAAACAGACTTTAACTTGCTGAAACCTAGCCCATAAAATAAAATTATTGATTTCCAACAACTTGTACTTTGCTAAGATGGGTTTGGCTTATTAAAGACATCTTCATCACAACTTCTTTTGTTGATAAGGTACTTTCCGTTTGACTTGACTAGAAATTAGGCTAAATCTTCTCTTCATTTGATTTCTTAGAAAAGTTCTTGCTAAATCTTGAAGAATGACGAGGAAATTTTCTCTCGAAGAAATAAATCAATGAAAGAACCGAACTAGCAAAGAAGAAAATCCGCACTAAAAATCGATTAGAAAACTACATAAACTATTGAAATCAATAAGATTAGAACCTGCTTGCTGACAGTTCTGAAATAGATAAAACCCATCTAACTTGTGGACTTTAACAAATTAGTAAAAGCATCAAAATCATAAAGAAGTGTAACAAGAGGTGGAAACTGAATATGCGATTGAGAAATCTGTGATCCTGCTATTAAAATGTTCGTATGTGGAAAATCGGCATGCAACTTAATTGCAATCTGCAATGGAGTTTGACTACTTATTGAAGAGGTTAGCACCGTGAGAATATAATCGGCTTTATACAATTTCATTACTGAATGCAACTCATTAAGCGGCAAGTTGGGTCCCAGATAATTGGTATGGTGACCAGCTAAGCGAATTAAATAATTTGCAAAAAGCAAGGTCAAATCATGTGGTTCATTGGCAGGAAGGAAAAGAATAAATTTCTTTGCCTTTTGCGTTTCAATTTTAGGCAATTCACTGAGCGCAGAATATAATTTTAGTCGAATTAATTGAGTAACAAAATGCTCGTAAGCCGGATTAATAGAACCCGTTTGCCACATAATACCAATTCGCGCCATTAAAGGAAAAACTAACTTCTTAAAACTTTCATCAAAGCCAATTTGATCAATGCTTGATTGAAAAACCTGAATAAAGATATCTTCATCTAAGCTAAACATTGCTTTAATCAATGATTCCAAATGCATCGATTCATCATCGGATTGAAGCGTAAGGTCAAGCACCAATGTATCCACCTCTTCCTTCGACATTTTTGTAATCTTGGATATTTTATATCCTTTACGATTTAACATCGCTACATTGAGAAGCAATTTTAAATCATCGTCTGTATAATATCGAATATTAGTGGCAGTTCTATTCGGTAGTGGAATTCCATAACGCTGCTCCCAAATACGCAATGTATGCGATTTGATTCCAGTTAATGCTTCCACATCTTTAATTGAGAAGTTATTCATAGAGATACTTATCACTAATTATTCATTTTAGAATGAATAATTATTACACGTAGAACAACTCAAGAAGAATAATGTTTTTTTAAAATCACTTTTATTAATTCACGTTGCAAAATTACATCCGCCATTTGAGCTGTATCACGACAACCATATCGAACCGGTATCATATGTTCAGGAACATCAATATGATAAAGTAAACCCGGGATACGGTCTGCATCAAACTTGCACCAGTTTTGGAGTTGTTCTGCCAATTGAATACGATAGGTATTGAATTGAACAGGCAAACTCTCATTAAATACTAGAATATAATTAAATCGTTCAAAATCCTTTATGGTTTGAAAGGCCATCGCTTTCAAATACGCAAGGTCGTGACGATATTTTTCAAGTTGCAACTCGTTCATATAGTATCTTTGTTAAAATGAAAAGGGAAAAGGCCCATCTGCAAATATTAAAATTATTTTTTAATAAGTTGAACTTTCTGCTTCTGCTAATGATACTTGTCAGCTTATGTTCCTTTGGTCAAGGCGGCTACAAACCACATGCATTACTATCCCCTATGTGGCAAGTTGATGAAGAATATTTAGAACCCAGCGAGGTAAGAGACACAACCATGGAGAACGGACACGCTGCCACTGGTTTTAGCTTTCGGTTTCCGCTTTATCTAGGAAAAGATTGGCTCTCTGCCGATGGGGGAAAACCTTTCTTTGCTGTACTTTTACACGGTGGAGCTACAGGAAAAATTTCACAACTAGACTTCCTCGAACCCGATCGGACACTTACCACGGGTAGATTAGGCATAACAGCGCTCATGGCAAAAGGGTTAAGAAATTTATATTTAGTTCAGTTTTCTACTTCCCTACCTTCTGAATCGTTTAATTTCAAACTAAATTACCTGCGTTTTCATGGAGCCTTTGTATGGAGAAAGCTTTATCATAATAATACTTGGTGGCATACGCTTGGCGTGATATACACTCCCGTAATGGGTAGGGATCTTCCCTTACCACTAATAGGATTTGGAATTAAATTAGGTAACGATGATCAAGTTCAATTGACGTTACCTTTTAATGCGATGTACACTCATGTTTTCTCCAAAAAAATTAGTTTGAGTGCTAAAATTCAAAATACAGGAGGATATCATTATTTACAACCAGATAGTGTCTATCCAAACGAACCGCTGTTGTATCGTTTTCAATATTATAGAGTAGGCGTGTTGGCTCGTTATTATACTACACGACATGTTGTCCTAACACCGGAAGTTGGTATTACTACATCAGGTAGCTTGCAGATTGATGATTACAAAGCAAAACAAGTGGCAACACCATATCTACGGATTAGTTTACAAGTTCGATTTGGAAAACGTCCACCCGTTGCTCCCATCTTGAATTTTGATCCTGGCGATAGTGGTTTTGACCCCGCTTACGTGGTGGAGTAAATTGGTGTTGATTTATTTTATTGGAAATTAAACTAATCATTTCATCCATTGTTTTAAATTTATGAAAAAAGTTCTCATTGGTGGTGGGTCAGGTTTAATCGGTAAGCGATTAACAGCACTTCTTTTAGAGAAAGGTTATGATGTGGCTTGGTTAAGTCGTTCCGATACACCTGTAGATGGAATCAACTCCTATTTATGGGATCCGGTGCAGGGGAAGATGGATGAAAAAGCACTAGAAAATTGTGTTGCTATCATTAATCTTGCTGGAGAATCTATAGCCAATCATGCCTGGACTACCTCGTATCGAAAAAAAGTAATAGAAAGCAGGACTCATTCTGCACGATGCATTATAAATGCACTAAAAGAAAATAAAAATCAAATTAGCGTTCTAATTTCCGCTTCGGCTATTGGATTTTATGGTGACCGAAAAGATGAAATCATGACGGAAGAATCGATAATGGGAAATGGCTTTCTCACCCAATCTACAGCTGAATGGGAAAAAGCTTATCAAGACTCGTCAATACGAACCATTCTTTTCAGAATTGGAGTTGTTCTATCAAAAAATGGAGGAGCATTAAAAGAGATGAGTGCTTCTATTCCAGTTGGAATTTGCCCGGTACTAGGGAATGGAAAACAAATAATTAGTTGGATTCATATTGATGACATCTGTTTACAGATGATCCATGGAATCGAAAATGAGAATATGCAAGGCATTTACAATGGAGTTAGTCCTTCTCCTAGTCCGCAGCGAGCATTCATCTTAGCAATCAGAAAACACCTAAATAAATGGAGCATTCCTATTTCTATTCCGTCCTTTATTTTGAAACTGCTGATGGGTGAACGAAGTTCCATTGTTTTAAACAGTTCAAATGTAAGTTCTGAAAAAATAAAGAGGAGTGGATA
The DNA here is from genome assembly GCA_903922455.1 of uncultured Bacteroidota bacterium. GTDB lineage: Bacteria > Bacteroidota > Bacteroidia > AKYH767-A > OLB10 > JAJTFW01. The sequence continues at coordinate 4,191 of CAIXTT010000216.1, forward strand.
TGATTTTAAATTCCCTACTCTTGAAAGTGCATTAATTAGCATCTATGGAAAGTAAAATCGCAATTCATTGGTTTCGTCGCGACCTTCGACTTGAAGATAATGTTGGGTTGCATCAAAGTTTGAAAAGCGGATACAAAGTGCAATGTGTTTTTATTTTTGACAAAGATATCTTGGATGCATTGGAAGATAAAAAAGACCGTCGACTACAATTTATTCATGATCAAATTACCTATCTAAACCAACAACTTCTTTCACATGGCTCCGGTTTGGAAGTGCGATATGGTAGTCCTTTAAAAATCTGGAAGGAACTAGTTAAGGACTATAATATTGCTTCAGTTTATACGAATCACGATTACGAACCTTACGCCAAATTAAGAGATAAAGAAATAGAAAGTCTATGCGTAAAAAATAATATTACTTTTCATACGTACAAGGATCAAGTGCTTTTTGAAAAAGATGATATTGTAAAGAAAGATGGGCAACCCTATACTATCTACACTCCATTCAGTAAAAAATGGATGGAGAAGTTAAATGAAGAAGGTGTTCCAAATTACGATACTAAAAATCTCTTTAGTAAACTGAATCAGAATAATTCTTCAATTATACCAACGTTGAAATCGATGGGATTTGAAAAAAGTGATGGTAATTTTCCCAGCAAAGAAATAAACAAATCGATAATTCAGCATTACCATGACACTCGTGATCTTCCAAGTGTATCAGGAACCTCTCGTCTTAGTATACACCTTAGATTTGGAACGATAAGTATTCGACAATTAATTAAAGAAGCTCAAAAATTAAGTCCGACCTGGTTGAACGAACTTTGCTGGCGAGAATTTTATATGATGATCCTTTGGCATTTTCCGCATGTAGTAGAAAGTGCCTTTAAACCAGCATATGATTTCATTGAATGGAGAAATAACGAAGATGAATTTGAGGTATGGTGTGAAGGACGTACTGGCTATCCCATTGTTGATGCCGGAATGCGTGAACTCAATGAAACCGGTTTTATGCATAATCGAGTGCGCATGATCACCGCGAGCTTTCTCACCAAACATTTATTGATTGACTGGCGGTGGGGAGAAGCTTACTTTGCTTCAAAACTACTCGACTTCGACTTAAGTGCTAATAACGGTGGGTGGCAATGGGCTGCAGGAAGCGGATGCGATGCTGCTCCTTATTTTAGAATCTTTAATCCTTATTTACAAACACAGCGATTTGATCCCGATTTTAAATACATTCGAAAATGGGTGCCTGAGTTTGAGGACTTCGGATATCCACCACCGAGAGTAGAACATGCCTTTGCAAGAGATCGATGCTTGCAAGTTTATAAGAAAGGGCTCGCGAAAAAATAGGTTGCTCGAAGAAAGGTTTCTCGCAATCACCTTTTTTCGACCAAAGCAAAAATTTATATACTTTTATCTTCAGAATCAAAGTACCCACATCATGTTCACAGGAATTATTGAAGCACTTGGTAAAGTATTAGTTGTAGTTGACGAAGGAGGGAACAAAACTTTTACAGTGGAGAGCTCCTTTATTGAAGAATTAAAAGTTGACCAAAGCTTGGCGCATAATGGTGTTTGCTTGACCGTAACTGGATTTCGTCCAGAAGGATATATTGTGACTGCTATTGCTGAAACGTTGCGCAAAAGCAATTTGGGAAATATACATTCCGGAGATTTAATAAACCTTGAACGATGCATGCTGATGAATGGTAGAATTGACGGACATATTGTACAAGGTCATGTGGATTTAATAGGACATTGTACCTCCATTAAAGAT
>CAIXTT010000217.1 GCA_903922455.1 uncultured Bacteroidota bacterium
AGACCCAGCGCCCCTTGCGCCTCCCTTGCGTTCCCTGCGTTTAAACTGTAAGTATTTTAGGAGCTAAAATCTTAATACCTTCGATTGAACTTTATCCCGTTCCGTAGTTAAAGAAACTATATACACCCCACTCGCAATTCCATTCATCCCAATTTCCCCCGTAAAATACCCGCCCGCTATAACCTCCACTTTCCTCTCGTACACCACTCGCCCCTCCATATCAAACAACCTTAACACCCCGCTCTTCCCCTTTAACTTCGACGCATTCACATGAATCATATTCCACTCGGGATTGTACCAGGCTTGGAAGAACACTTCATTTTTTTCATCATTTTCGGCTATGCCCACCGTTAGTGTATCGCAAGGCGAGCCTACCCATGCCCCGAGCTCATAATCGGGATTGTTGGGCAAACCAAAGTAAGTTCTTCCAGCTCCCAAATTAAAACTGAAAGGTTGGAAGGCACAAGCAGCTCCTAATGAATCAGGGTAATTAATAACGCTAAGATTGTTGTTGATAGTCGTGAATAAAGAATCTGGATATGGAATACCTGCTATTTCATCTGAGGCAGTTATATAAATTTTATTATCAGGTGCCAGTTTCATATTTCCTAATCCTGTTTCATAGGTTGGATATACAAAAATTGTTTGCCTACTGGCAGCAATATTTGATGCCGTTAAATCATATTGAAACAATGTATCGCTTTCGCCCGGTAAATTATTGGGAGAAACGCTTATAACATATAATTTGGTGTCGTCTGGTGAAAAGGTAGCTGAAATATAATATGGAAATGGGGAACTTGATCGTTCCGCTTCGATGGTTATGGGCTGTGATAATTGTCCGGAACATCTGTCAAAATCATAAATTGAAACCAATCCACGGAGATTTACAAACGCTATCTTATTTGATAATTTATTAATACAAATTTGACCAAGGTTTGTAGAATTATTCAAACCAATACTCTGAGTTGAATAAAGACTTATTCCATTCACATCAATCAAATATTTGTATGTAAGATTATTTCCTGTTTGCCCAGTGCCATCCCACTTTTTAAACATCACCCACCAATCTCGTCCATTTCCATGTCTAACAGCGGTAAGCCCGTCAAAAGCGGGAACATTTTGAAGTTGAACATTTTTTTGAATAACAATTCCTGAATCATTATTGGCTTTGTAATTAATCAATGTATAAAAAAGTCCGTGCCAAGTCGTAACACCAATAGAAATTAAATATACAAGAGAATCATTCCCAGGATGTGGAATGATTACCATTTCATGGTACCAGCCTTCTCCATTTATACTATCACTATTTGGTATTTCTAATTGGTATCGATTAAATGTTTTAGTATGATCGATCACATTGGGCTTTTGATCTGTTCCTGAATATAACAATACCCCACTACTATCGGCTAATGATACAGCCGTTCCCCTTCCTTTTAATTTTGAATTAAAGAATATCGGATTCGTTGGATTACTCCAATTTATCCCCACACTATCACCAAAAACCCAATATTTATTATTGAATTGAGCTAGCAAGAGATTGTTATGGCAAATAAATATTATTATTAGAATGTAAGCCTTTTTCATTTTTCTAATTTATTTAACTATACAAAATTTAATAGGCTTGTATGAAACATTGTTTTCATTTACAAAAAGTAAATAATAA
>CAIXTT010000218.1 GCA_903922455.1 uncultured Bacteroidota bacterium
CAGGTAAAAACCATTGATAGCATGAATGATGATGGTCGCATAAAGTAGGTAGGAGATAATTTTGATAGGAGGAAAGGTGGTCATGAAAACCGTGTATTGGTTAAATGCCAAGCCTCCATCGTCTTTAAATAAAGCTAAATTGCCTGATACATGGACGATTAGGAAAAGACTGAGGAAGAGCCCCGTCAAAGCCATTAACCACTTTTTCCCTACGGATGAGTTGAGAAACTCAAATAAATTTGTCATAATTCTTAGATATTCTAGGATAATATTAGCAATATTCTCACGAATAGTCGCTTTTGGAGCTACAAATTTAATTGTAATTTGTTTTGGTAGGCTTCAGTGTCACCTTTTTTTCTTCGACTTTGATGGAATGCTTGGGAACAGCATCATAAACTTTTTCTTTAAGCCTTGTTAGATGAATACCATAATTGTAATTTTACGCTGCCTATTAAACAATTTAGTAATGAGAAAGTTTACTAAGAAATAGGTATTGTTTATATTTGCATTCTCTAATATTTAAAATAAATTTTTAGTAAAATATCTAAATATGAAGTATACAACTATAGACTCACAACTTTTTATTGAGAACAGACAAAGATTCGCGGCTAAGCTCAAGCCTAAGTCGATCGCATTCTTGAACGCTAATGATGAAATGCCTCGAAATGGTGATGCTAATTTTCTCTACCGACAAAACTCCGACCTGTTTTACCTTAGTGGAATTGATCAGGAACAAACGATTTTAGTTTTGTTTCCTGACGCACCTCTTCCTCGTTATAAAGAGATTCTTTTTGTAAGAAAAACGAATGAACATATTGCAATTTGGGAAGGCCATAAGTATACAAAGGACGAGGCGCGTGCTGCGTCGGGAATTCAAAGTGTGTATTGGCTGGAAGATTACAACAGCATTATCCCGATGCTAATGAATCATTGCGAAAATGTGTATGTAAATATTAACGAGAATGATCGTTTCGCCTCTGAAGTTCCGTATCGTGATTTGCGCTTTGCTCAAAGTATGAAGTCGATGTATGCTGGGCATAATTTTGAACGACTCGGACCGCTCTTAGCTTCACTTCGTGCCATCAAACACGACATCGAAATTAAGTTGATGCAAAAGGCAATGGACATTACGGAAAAAGCTTTTCGTAAAGTAATGCGTTTTGTAAAGCCCGGTGTGATGGAGTATGAAATTGAAGCAGAAATTATTCATGAGTTCATTCGTAAGCGTGCTAGCGGTCATGCCTATAATCCGATCATAGCCTCAGGTCCTAGCGCTTGTATTTTGCATTACAATGAGAATAACAGAGCCTGTAAAGCAGGGGATGTGATCTTGATGGATTTTGGTGCAGAGTATGCGAATTACGCTGCTGATTTAACAAGATGTATTCCAGTAAGTGGAGAGTTTACACAACGTCAGCGCGACGTTTACAATGCAGTTTTAAGAGTGATGAAAGGAGCTACCAAAATGTTGGTTCCAGGAAATACCATCGAGAAGTATCATGTGGAAGTTGGATTGTTGATGGAAGCTGAATTACTCGATCTCGGACTGATTTCTAAGACTGATATAAAGAATCAAAATCCAGAATTACCTGCTTACAAAAAATATTTTATGCATGGCACCTCGCATTTTCTCGGATTGGATGTGCACGATATTGGCAATCGCTATGAACCGATGCAACCTGGAATGGTTTTCACTTGCGAACCTGGCATTTACATCCCAGAAGAAGGACTAGGTATTCGGCTGGAAAACGATATTTTAGTTACCTCAAAAGATCCCGTAAATTTAATGGCTTCTATCCCAGTGGAAATTGAGGATATAGAAGAATTAATGAGAGAAGCCGCAGAGGCGCGATCCGTATCGCATAAATAAATTTATTTCTCGTTTTTATTGGGGCTAGTAATAAACCCACAACCAATCGAAGCGAATTGATAAAGATTCGTCTTGAAACTAGGGAAGCAAAAAGGACCAAGTCGTGAAGTGACATGAAGCAGAGCTGCGCAAGCTTCACGGCAAAGCTTTTAAAATAGGACGAAGTCCTAAAGTGTGTTTCACATTAAAGTGTTTACGCTTTAATGTGAAACACTACTTTAGGACCAAACTTTCGTCCCCTCCGTACAGTTTTTGCACATCTCAATTTCGTTTCGAGAACGAAGAACCGAAGCACGAAATTCCTGGTAGTTCGAATTCTGCCATAAATCAGCAAATGATTGCTCTTTTAAACTCCCCATATTGTACAGGGCATCTTTGTCGAAACAACATGGAACAACTCTCCCATCCCATGTAATCACACAGCTATGCCATAACTTCCAGCAATGATTTAAAAGTTGGTTTTTTATTTTGTAGCTGCCGTCTTTTTGTTTTTTATAACGAGCGTATTTTTCGTTTTCAGGAATTAAATCATTTCCCTTTTCAAAATCATACACCTGCGCGGTTTTTAATCCGACTTCATCTACACCTAATTCTTTGGCGAGTTGATGAACTTCCGCAATCTGATGTTCATTGGGCTTTACCACTAAAAATTGAAAAATAATATGTGGGGTGGAGGAGCCTAATTCTTTTTTCCATTTTACAATATTCTTGGTCCCTTCAATCACTTTCTCCAGTTTTCCTCCAATTCGATATTGCTCATATACCTCTTGAGTAGTTCCATCGATGGAAATAATTAATCGATCTAACCCCGACTCAATTGTCATTTTCGCATTTTCATCTGTGAGGTAATGAGCATTGGTGGAAGTAGCTGTGTATATTCCTTTGCTAGATGCATACTTCACTAACTCTAAAAATTTTGGATTCAAATAAGGTTCGCCCTGAAAGTAAAAGATTAAATACCATAAGGTATCTTTTACTTCATCGATAATTTTTTTGAAAAAACTTTCTTCTAACATTCCCGTTGGGCGCGAGAAAGAACGTAATCCACTCGGACATTCAGGACAACGTAAATTACAGGAGGTGGTAGGTTCAAACGATAAAACAATCGGCATTCCCCATTGAACAGGTTTGCTCAGCCATTTCGAATAATAATAGCTGGCTACCACTTTACTAGCATTTATAATTCTGCTCGGCTTCGACTTGAAAAGGAAATTAAGTCCGTCACGTAAATTCTTGTTCATCGGCGATAAAGTTAAGGATGAATCCGCTAGGAACAGTAAAATTATCTAGAAGTATAATTGATTTGCCTAGTTCTTCCTTTTTCTAAAGATTACTTTACTTCTCAAATTTAAAATATAAATGATTCTTGACTACTACAATTCGTTATTATTTTTCATCAATTACACTCATTACCAATGTGAATTTTGATACTTTTACCACGATTTATGTTTACCTGGCTCGCTCGAATCATATTACGCAACCGTTTATTATTCATTGTATTAATAGGCACAACTACTCTTTTTATGGGGTACAAAGCGACTACGATTCAACTTTCGTATGATTTTGCAAGAATTCTTCCCGAAACCGATGAGGATTTGAAAACCTATGAATCGTTTAAAGGCCGTTTTGGTGAAGATGGTAGTGTAATGGTATTGGGAGTAGAAGACAAAAATTTCTACACCCTTAAAAAATTTGCCGATTGGTATCGTTTAGGCGATGAAATCAAATCAATGGACGGTATTGAGGAAGTGGTTTCCTTAGCTCGATTGTATAATGTAATCAAGAATGATTCGGCGCGTAAGTTTGAGATGAAACCCATCGTCGCTCATGAACCTACTTCACAAGCGGAAGTAGATAGTATCAAAACAGAAATTGAGAAGTTGCCTTTTTATGATGGATTTATCCGAAACTCTAAAACAGGAGCGACGGTGATGGCCATCACTTTTGATAAAAGCAAGCTCAATACAAAGAATAGAATTAGTGTCGTTAATCAGATCAAAGAGAAAGCAGAAGCATTTGGTTTAACTAATAAATTGGATGTGCATATTAGCGGACTCCCTTATATTCGCACTGCGATTACTAGTAAGGTGGTTGAAGAAATGAAGTTGTTTATGCTTCTGGCCGTATTAGTAACGGCAATTGTCCTCTTTGTTTTTTTCAGAAATTTTCAAGTGCTTTTTTTCTCTCTCATTGTTGTGCTCGTGAGTGTTATTTGGTCCATCGGAATTATAGCGTTGCTTGGTTATAAAATTACTATTTTAAGTGGATTGATTCCACCGCTCATTATTGTTATCGGTATTCCCAATGCAATTTTTTTATTGAATAAATATCAAGTAGAGTATAGTCGGCATAATTCTCAAGCAAAGGCTTTAGCTCGAATGGTACAACGCATTGGATTAACAACGTTTCTTGCTAATGTTACTACTTCAATTGGATTTTTTGTTTTCTATTTTACTCACAGTCGAATTTTAATGGAGTTTGGATTAGTTGCCGCAATTAACGTGATGGCCACATGGCTGATTTCTTTAATATTAATTCCAATTGTATTTAGTTATTTAGCACCGCCAGATGTTAAACATTTAAAACATTTACAAGCTCCCCGACTTAATAAATTATTGGCCAATGTTGATAGATGGGTGCATTTACATCCCAAATATATTTATGCGAGCGTAAGTGTAATCATGTTGATTAGTTTTTATGGTATTTCTAAAATTTCAACAAATGGTTTTGTTGTAGATGATCTGCCGAAAAAAGATCCCGTTTACGTAGATATGAAATTTTTTGAAAGTAATTTTAAAGGAGTACTGCCAATCGAGTTTTCGATTAACACCCTCGAACCCGGTGGTGCTTTGAAGCAAACTACGCTTCAAAAAATAAATCGCTTGCAGAAAATGTTAAATCAATATCCTATCTTTTCAAAACCACTTTCGGTGGTGGATGGTATTAAATTTTCTTATCAAGCGTATCATGATAATGATCCTCGTTTTCATATTTTACCTGGAACTATTCAACTCGCAGAAATGTCGAGTTTCGCTGGCGATATGAGTGGAAAAGGAAAAGCATTTAAAAGCTTTATCGATAGCAGTCGTCAAATTACAAGAGTGAGCGTGCAAATGGCAGATATCGGTTCGCTTAAAATGGAAAAACTGTTAAGTGAGTTGCGTCCTCGTGTCGATTCTATTTTCCCAGCCGATAAATACGAGACCATCATAACGGGGAATAGCCTCATTTTCTTGAAAGGGAATAATTACATGTTCAAGAATTTGATGGAAAGTATTCTGTTGGCCATCGTGCTTATTTCAATCATCATGGTTACTCTTTTTATGTCGATTCGAATGATTTTAATTTCGATTTTGCCAAGTATTATTCCATTAATTATAACTGCTGGGTTGATGGGCTTTTTTAATATTTCTTTGAAGCCATCCACTATTTTGATTTTTAGTATCGCATTTGGAATGGCATCTGATCAAACCATTTATTTTCTCACAAAGTACCGTCATGAAATGCGAACCAATCCAGTCATGAGTATTTCCAACGCTGTCACTATGACCATTCGAGAAACAGGGGTAAGTATGGTGTATTCTTCCGTGATTTTATTTTTCGGATTTTTTATTTTTAGTGCCAGCGACTTTGGTGGAACTGCATCGTTAGGAAAATTGCTAAGTATAACTTTGTTGGTAGCCATGATGGCGAATATTATTGTGTTGCCAGCTTTCTTACTTAGTCTTGAGCGTCGACTTACTACAAAAGCGTTTTTAGCAGAGCCTTTTTTTGAAACCAACGATGAAGAAGAAGATATTGATCGCGAAAGCTTATCCATTCGAAAGGAACAGCAAGAGGATGATCTAAGTAAGTAGTTCCGAATAAAAATAGTTGTGGTTTAGGTGCTGACTTAAGGGAAGGAACGAAATATATTCAACCTTTTTTATTATTTTCGTAGTATAGATTTACAATGTATTATTGACCCATGAAAGGAATTATATTAGCCGGTGGCTCTGGAACACGCTTGCATCCATTAACTATTGCTGTGAGTAAGCAACTCATGCCCGTATATGATAAGCCAATGATTTACTATCCGCTTAGCGTATTAATGATGGCAGGAATAAGTGAAATTTTAATCATCACGACTCCACATGATCAAATTATGTTTCAAAAATTACTCGGCGATGGAAAAGAGCTAGGATGTAATTTTCAATATGCTATACAAGCGGAACCAAATGGATTGGCGCAAGCATTTGTAATAGGTGAATCATTTATCGGAGATGATAATGTTGCTTTGATCTTAGGTGATAATATTTTTTATGGAACAGGTCTCGAACAATTATTGCGAGAAAATAGTAATCCCAGTGGAGGTGTCGTTTTCGCCTATCATGTAAGCGATCCAGAAAGATATGGAGTGGTAGAGTTTGATAAAAATAATAACGCTTTAAGTATTGAAGAAAAACCTACGTCCCCCAAATCAAATTATGCAGTGCCTGGACTCTATTTTTATGATAATGATGTCATCCAAATTGCAAAATCATTGAAGCCAAGTCCGCGCGGTGAATATGAAATTACGGATGTCAATAAGCATTATTTAGAAGCCGGAAAACTGAAAGTAGGAATTCTTGATAAAGGCACGGCATGGCTTGATACCGGCACTTTCGAGTCCTTAATGCAAGCAGCCCAGTTTGTTCAAGTGATCGAAGAACGCCAAGGGTTGAAGATTGGTTGTATCGAAGAAATTGCTTGTAGAATGGGCTTTATCGATAAATCTCAGCTAAAAAAATTAGCGCTTCCGTTAATTAAAAGTGGTTATGGGAAATATCTTTTGGCTTTTTCAGAAGAAGTGTAAGTCTCTTAACTCATTTGTTAAGTCCTTGACCTTCATAATAGAGGCGATTACCAAATAATTGAAGTTGGTTTTTTTTCATTCTTTAAAGTGCAATTTTTTTTTGAATTCTACTGAATTCACTATAAAATTTACTAATTTCGTAATGCATAAATAGGATTACACGAAGCTCTGTTTATTTAATATACAACCCAAATTTAATAGTTTGTAAAAGCATACTTTCATGCAAATAAAAATACTTGTCACAGGTGGTGCTGGATTCGTAGCAAGTTGCCTTGCTCAGCGTTTAGCAGATAACCCCGATAATTATGTTGTTATCGTCGATAATATGTTGACTGGTGATATCATCAAGTTGCCAATATCAATTCATGATAATGTTCGATTTATTAAAGCCGATGTAAATAGCTTTAATGATATATCAGCCATTTTTGCATCTTTTTCTTTTGACTATGTGTTTCATTATGCTGCACTGGTAGGAGTAAAGCGTACACTCGCAAATCCAGTAATGGTTTTATCCGACTTGAATGGGATTAAGAATGTATTAGATCTTTGTAAAAATACAGGCGTTAAACGTGTCTACTATTCTTCAAGTTCTGAAGTTTATGGTGAGCCTGTTGAGTTTCCTCAAAATGAACATACCACACCTCTAAATTCAAGATTACCCTACGCTATTGTAAAGAATGTAGGTGAAGCTTATTTGCGTGCTTATTATCAAGAGTTCGGCTTGGAATATACCATCTTCCGTTTCTTTAATACTTACGGCCCTAAACAAAGTACTGATTTTGTGATGTCGAAGTTTCTAGAAGCGGCATTAGCAAATAAGGAAATCACCATTTATGGAGATGGTAGCCAAACCAGAACGTTCTGCTACATCGACGATAATATTGAAGCTTGTCTCAATGCGTTTTATCAAAATTTAATCGTTAACGAGGTGGCAAATATTGGATCCGATTATGAGATTACCATGCTCGATCTCGCAGATAAAATTATTAAGATTACAATGTCCTCTTCCAAAATTGTTTTTCTTCCTGCATTGAAAGAAGGAGATATGACTCGACGTTGCCCCGACATTTCTTTGATGAAGGAATTACTGCAAAGAAAGTTGACGCCGCTGGATGAGGGTATTCAACGCCTCATCGATGCTAAGCATTCCATTACTGCATAATGACAGAAAGTGTTGAAGAACTTCAGAAGGAAGTAGAATTCCAACTGAGTCAACTCGATTTTCCTCAACAACCTGAATCGCTTTATGATCCCCTTCGATACATGCTTTCGTTGGGAGGCAAAAGAATTCGTCCTATCCTGGTTTTGTTAGCCAATGATTTGTTTTCTGGAAAAAGAGAAAATGCAATGCCTGCCGCTTTAGCCGTAGAAGTGTTTCATAATTTCACACTGTTGCATGATGATATTATGGATAAGGCGCCACTGCGAAGAGGGAAGCCTACCGTTCATCAAAAATGGAATTCCAATATTGCTATTCTTTCAGGTGATGCGATGTTTGTGAAATCTTGTCAACTGATTACTCAAACGCCCATTACGGCTATGCCAGCCGTTATGAATTTATTTTTGAAAACAGCTCTCGAAGTTTGCGAAGGACAGCAATACGATATGGATTTCGAAAGTCGGAACGATATTGAGATTGACGAGTATATCGAAATGATAAAACTTAAAACCGCTGTTCTTGTAGGTGCATGTCTTGGCATTGGTGCGCAAATCGCAGGAGCGAAGGAAGAAGAAGTAAATCATATTTATGATTTTGGAGTTAATCTCGGAATCGCTTTTCAATTGCAAGATGATATTTTGGATGTATACGGCAATGAACAAAAGTTCGGAAAACAAGTAGGTGGAGATATCATCGCCAACAAAAAAACATTTTTATTGCTCTCCGCACTTAAAAATGCGAGTGGCCAAACCGCTATCGAATTGCAAAAATGGTTAGCGTACGATGGTTCTGATAATGCATCGAAAGTAGAAGCAGTAAAGAATATTTACGAAACACTACACGTAAAAGAATGCGCAGAAAAAAAGATGGATGAACTTTATGCGGAAGCAATTTCTCATCTCGATGCCCTTCCCATCAACCAACAGCGAACAGCAGCATTACGAAAACTTTCTTCCATGCTGATGCTTCGCGAAAGCTAGGGGTTAATTAAGAATTAAGTCCCGATAGCTATCGGGATAAGAATTTAGAATTAAATTCTGCTATACTATCTGGCGGTAAATTGAAAGCCACCTTAGAGAACAATCTAGCATCTAACATCCAACATCTAATCGCGAAGCCTCGCGACCAACATCCAACATCTAAAATCCAACATCTAACAGCCAGAAGCCATTTCCGGTCTTCCTAAATCACGCAAATGTTTAATATGCGCTCCAATTGCAGAAAGTACCGTTGGATACTCAATGTACTTCACATTAAACTCCTGACAAGTTTCTCTTACCAACTTACTAATTGCAGGGTAATGGATATGAGATATACGTGGAAATAAATGATGCTCCACTTGAAAATTCAATCCGCCCATGAACCAACTTACAATTTTATTTTTCGTTGCAAAATTAGCCGTAGTATGCACTTGATGTAATGCCCACTCCTCTTCTATTTTATTAGAATCAGGATCAGGAGTTGGGAATTGACAATCACCTACCACATGCGCTAACTGAAACACAACGGCAATCGTTAATCCAGTTACAAATAAAATAACACTATAACCAATAATCGTAGCTACCCATCCTTTTAAAAATATGGGCAGACCTATAAATAATCCTAAGTAACTTAACTTGGTAATCCAAAATCCAAAATGCTCTGAAACACTCATTTTACGAATAGGAGTAGGTCCAATCTTTCTCGTAAAGTACTTATGGAAATCCATCCAAAAAATCCACATGAAGTAAGTAGCTCCGTAAAGTAGAAACCAATACACATGTTGGAAACGATGGAACCAATATCTCTCTTGTTGCTCATTAACACGCATGAATGGCTTTACATCAATATCATCATCTACACCTTCAATATTTGTGAAAGTGTGATGTACGATATTATGTTTTACTTTCCACATAAAACTTGAACCACCCATTAAATTCAATGAGTACGACATTAATTTATTGACGCGTTTGTTTGTAGAGTAAGAGTCATGCGCTCCATCATGCATTACGTTGAAACCAATACTTGCAAATGTTAAACCCATCAAGGCACAAAAAACCAAAGACAACCATAC
>CAIXTT010000219.1 GCA_903922455.1 uncultured Bacteroidota bacterium
ATGAGCATGCATAATATCGTATGTATTTAAATCAGAGGCTGTTACAACTTTACTGCGCTCCAAATTTCGGGACGACAAATATACGTTTTTATTCGATTGAGGCACAACCAATAACGTTTTTTTATCCGAAACCTTCAAATTATTCACCAAATCAACAATCAATTTAGTCTTCGGTTGATCAAAACTTAGATCTTCCAAAACCATTACATTATTGGATTGAGCTTTATAAGAAAGCGCAGACATACGTGCAAGACGCTTCAATTTTTTGTTCAAACTGAAAGTATAATCACGTGGTTGAGGTCCAAATACGCGTCCTCCACCAACAAAAAGTGGGCTCTTCTTAGATCCAGCACGTGCTCCGCCAGTTCCTTTTTGCTTCTTCAATTTTTTAGTGGTTCCAGCAATCTCGTTACGCTCTTTTGATTTGCTTGTACCTTGACGACGATTAGCAAGATGTTGCTTAACATCAAGATAGATAGCATGATCATTAGGGCTGATCCCGAAGATACTTTCGTTCAGAACTGCTTTGCGTCCTGTTTCTTTTCCAGTACTATTATATACAGATACTTCCATGATTAATTCGACAGCGTTACAAATGAACCTTTATGACCTGGAATAGCACCTCTTACAAGAAGAAGGTTCTGCTCAGGCATAACTTTCACGATTTCTAAATTTTGAACCATTACACGTGCATTACCCATGTGTCCGCCCATGCGCTTTCCCTTCATTACCCTAGAAGGCCATGAAGAAGCACCTAACGAACCTGGAGCACGTTGACGATCATGTTGACCGTGAGTTTGTCCACCAACACCACCAAAATTGTGACGTTTAACAACCCCTTGAAAACCTTTACCTTTTGATGTACCTACTACATCACAAAAATCACCTTCAGCAAAAATATCGCACTTCACTAAGTCGCCAGTTTGAAATTCTTGAACAAAGTCCTTGAATTCCATTACCCTTTGCTTAGGAGTAGTGTTTGCTTTCTTAAAATGACCCATTAATGGTTGGGTCGTGTTTTTTTCTTTTTTCTCACCAAATGCGAGTTGAACGGAACTATATCCGTCATTCTCGACTGTTTTAACTTGTGTTACTACACAAGGGCCGGCTTCAACTACAGTGCAAGGAATATTATTTCCATCTGCATCGAAGATGCTGGTCATGCCGACTTTTTTTCCGATTATACTTGCCATCTTAACTACGGTTTAGTTGTTTTGGTCTTAATGATTATTGATAAGCAATACGGTCTGAATCAGCCGTAAGCTGTTGTTTTAATTTAATTTCGGATAGGATGTAAAGAACGATTTTTTAATCCTGTGAGCGCACTAAACTTTGATTTCTACCTCTACTCCACTTGGAAGTTCGAGCTTCATCAAAGCATCTACTGTTTTCGCTGTAGAGCTATAGATATCCAAAAGACGCTTGTATGAACATAATTGAAACTGTTCACGAGCCTTCTTATTAACGTGAGGTGAGCGAAGAACGGTGTAAATTTTCTTCTCTGTAGGAAGTGGAATTGGACCACTCACTATAGCACCTGTTGGCTTTACCGTCTTCACGATTTTCTCAGCAGATTTATCCACGAGATTAAAATCGTAAGACTTTAATTTAATTCTGATTCTTTGGCTCATTTTATAAGAACGGTATTGAGAACTTTATTTTACACTTAAACCTTTTCGGCAGAAGATTTACCTTTTGCTTTTGCAATTACTTCTTCAGAAACATTACGTGGTGCTTCTGCAAAGTGTGAGAATTCCATAGTAGAAGATGCACGCCCTGAAGTGATCGTACGCAATGCAGTTACATATCCAAACATTTCAGACAAAGGAACTTTTGCTTTTACTACTTGAGCACCTCCACGAGAATCCATTCCTTCCATTTGTCCACGACGACGGTTAAGGTCACCCACTACATCACCCATGTTTTGCTCAGGAGTAATTACTTCTAACTTCATGATTGGCTCAAGAAGCACAGGTTTTGCTTTTGGCAATGATTCACGGAAAGCGGTACGAGCACAGATTTCAAATGACAAAGCATCGGAGTCAACGTTATGGTATGAACCATCAATCAATCTCACCTTCAATCGTTGTACTTGATATCCGGCTAATACACCATTTACCATGGCTGCACGAAATCCTTTTTCAACAGCTGGAATAAATTCACGAGGGATATTACCACCTGTAATTTCATTTACGAATTGTAAACCACCGTTCTTATCTGTTACTTCAAAATCTTCATCAGAAGGAGATACTACAAACTTAATATCCGCGAATTTACCACGACCACCCGTTTGCTTTTTATAAACCTCTCTGTGTTCTACAGTACCATTGATCGCCTCTTTATAATTTACTTGTGGAGCACCTTGATTAACTTCCACTTTAAATTCTCTTCTCAAACGATCAACAATAATTTCAAGGTGTAACTCACCCATTCCAGAAATGATTGTTTGACCGGTATCTTCATCAGATTTCACACGGAAAGTTGGATCTTCTTCAGCTAATTTACCAAGAGAAACTCCTAACTTATCCATATCAGTTTGCGTCTTTGGCTCAATAGCTAATCCGATAACTGGCTCTGGGAAATTCATCGCTTCAAGTACAATAGGTGCATTTTCTGCACATAGTGTATCTCCTGTCTTAATATCCTTAAATCCTACAGCAGCACCAATATCACCCGCAAAAATAGTTGGGATTTGATTTTGCTTATTTGCATGCATTTGGAAAATACGAGAGATACGCTCTTTTTGACCTGAACGCGTGTTCAAGACATAAGAACCTGCATCCAATTTACCAGCATAGCAACGGAAGTATGCCAAACGACCTACGAAAGGATCAGTAGCAATCTTAAATGCAAGCGCAGTAAATGGCTCTTTAATATCAGGGCGACGTGAAATTTCTTCTTCAGTATCAGGGTGAATACCTTTGATACTTTCTTTATCCATTGGTGAAGGCATTAATTCCATCACGTAGTCAAGCATCGTTTGAACACCTTTATTCTTAAAAGCCGAACCACAAAGCATCGGTACTACTTTATTTGCAACGCAAGCTTGACGTAAAGCTGTCAAAATCTCCGTTTCTGAAATAGAAGCAGGATCTTCGAAATACTTCTCCATGATCTTGTCATCGAATTCAGCACATGCTTCCAATAACTTCACACGATACTCAGTAGCTTCTTCCAACATATCATCTGGAATAGGAACTTCTTGGAAAGTCATCCCTTGATCAGCATCATTCCAGATAATTCCACGAAAATTCACCAAATCAACAACACCTTTAAAAGTTTCTTCAGCACCGATTGGCAATTGTAATGGAAGAGCGTTACCACCTAATACTTCACGAACTTGGCGAACCACGTTCAAGAAATCGGCACCAGCGCGATCCATTTTATTTACGAACCCGATACGAGTTACGTTATAGTTATTTGCTAAACGCCAGTTTGTTTCTGATTGAGGCTCTACACCATCAACCGAAGAAAACAAAAACACCAACCCATCCAATACACGCAAAGAACGATTTACCTCAACGGTAAAATCAACGTGACCTGGGGTGTCAATGATATTAATTTTATAATCATTACCTCTATACTTCCAAAAAGCGGTAGTTGCCGCAGACGTAATTGTTATACCACGCTCTTGCTCCTGCACCATCCAATCCATCGTTGCTGCACCGTCATGCACTTCACCAATTTTGTGATTTACACCTGTGTAGTATAGGATACGCTCTGTAGTAGTCGTCTTCCCTGCATCGATATGAGCAGCGATTCCAATATTACGTACAAATCTTAAATCTTTTACGTCCGTTGACATTTTATATTTCTGGTATTACGCTTTAATTAATTTTAAACTCTAAAATGAGAGAACGCTTTGTTTGCATCGGCCATACGATGCGTATCATCTTTCTTCTTCACAGCAGCACCTTCACCTTTCGCAGCAGCAATGATTTCTCCAGCTAACTTATCCGACATACTTTTCTCGTTGCGCTTACGTGCATAAAGAATCATCCACTTAATACCCACAGAAATTTTACGATCAGGACGTACTTCAGAAGGAATTTGGAAAGTTGCTCCACCTACACGACGGCTTTTCACTTCCACGGTTGGCATCACATTATTCAATGCTGTTCTCCATGTTTCAAGACCGCTTTCTTTCGTACGATTCTCCACTTTATCAAGTGCATCGTAGAACAATTTATATCCAGTTCCTTTTTTACCTGAATACATTAACATATTCACAAAACGGGTAACGAGTGGATCATTAAATTTTGGATCCGGTAGAATGGGTCTCTTCTTTGGTTTTGACTTCCTCATTTTATAAGAAGGGTATTATTAGATATTCTTAATTATGTAAACTTATTTTTTACCTTTTTTTGCAGCAGCGGCAGCAACAGCACCTGCTTTTGGACGTTTTGTTCCGTATTTAGAACGACGTTGATTACGACCTTCAACACCTGAAGTATCCAATGCACCACGAATGATATGGTAACGAACTCCCGGAAGATCTTTAACCCTTCCACCACGGATCATAACAATACTATGTTCTTGTAAGTTATGACCTTCACCAGGAATGTATGCAGTCACCTCGAACTTGTTCGTTAAACGAACACGAGCTACTTTACGCATTGCTGAATTCGGCTTCTTTGGAGTGGTGGTATACACACGAGTGCAAACTCCACGACGCTGAGGACATGAAACAAGGGCTGGTGACTTACTCTTTTCCACCATAGCCTCGCGGCCCTTACGTACTAACTGTTGAATTGTAGGCATTCTTAATTTTTTTCTATTCTAGATCAGTGAATTAGATACACTATACCCCTAAAAAGGGAGTGCAAAGTTACACAAGAAAATGATTTATGCAAGTTGTTTTTCAAATTATTTATGAAACAGTGGGTTATGAAGTCAAAAATTGAAAAAAAACAAGGATTGTTCACAGATAATGTAAAATATTAGTATTGATAATCAATATTCTAAATAAATATTAACATTTTTTAGAATTCTTTGAAATTCCTTTATATTCTTTAATAATTGCATTTGTTTACAACCAAAGTTCAAAACCTACTCTTTTTTTCGAAACTGCAATTTTATGAACAGTAAAAAAATACTAATCGGTTTATTATTAGCATTTTTACTGCTTTTTTCTAATGCTTCTCATAGGTTGGGCGGTGAAATTACGTGGAGCAGTGATGGAAACGGTCAATTTATCTTTCAATTCAAATTGTAAAGAGATTGTAATGGTATTTCTGGACCTTTAAGTGCAACTCTAACAACAAATGCACCTTTAGGTAATATAACTTGCCTACCAGTTTGTCAAGATGGTTGATGCAGTGATTGGTGAGGTCAAAAACTATTCATTTCGGTTCAATCTAGCTTTACTATTGTTAAAAGAAATTGGTTTAAAGGAGTATAACTAGATCTACTCTTGATTTAACCGTTGATGGGCGGCATATTGCCTCCATTTATCAAGTACAGCTGTAAAATCTTCGGGCAATTCAGAGTCAAAAAACATTGGTTTACCATCCCTAGGATGAGCAAATCCCAAGGATTTCGCATGAAGGGCGTGTCGAGGAATTAAAGTAAAGCAATTCTCAATGTACTGCTTATACTTAGTAAATACTGTTCCTTTCAAGATACGTTCACCTCCATAAGAAGCGTCGTTAAACAAGGGATGACCAATATACTTCATATGAACTCGGATTTGATGTGTTCTTCCTGTTTCCAACTTACATTGAATGAGGGTAACATATCCAAATCGCTCTAACACTTTGTAATGCGTAACGGCATGTTTTCCAAGATCACCATCGGGAAAAACGTCCATTACTTTTCTATCGGCTAAATTACGTCCAACATTTCCAGTGATGGTACCTTCGTCTTCTTTAAAATCGCCCCATACTAATGCAACATACAAACGATTGGTAGTACGATCGAAAAATTGTTTTGCTAAGTTTGATAAAGCATGTTCATGCTTAGCAACGACAATAATACCTGAAGTATTTTTATCAATTCGATGGACTAATCCTGGCCGGACAGAATCAGCAGCAATGGGCTGATCCAATAAATCAGGATACATGCGATGTACCAATGCATTTACAAGAGTTCCTCTATAATGACCGTAAGCAGGATGGACGACCAAGCCCGGTTGCTTATTGATGATAAATAAATCGTCATCTTCATACAAAATATCCAACGGAATATCATCGGCATATAATTCAATTTCACGAGGAGGATGCGCTAAAACAACTGACACTACATCGCCCGGCTTTACCTTATAACTCGACTTAACTATTTTGGCATTTACTAAAACCGAACCTGCTTCAATGGCAGACTGAACTCTGTTTCTTGAAGTATTGACAAGTCGATTAAACAAAAATTTATCGACGCGTAACATCGATTGATTTTTGTCAGAAACAAAACGGTGATGTTCAAACAACTCATCCTGATCTTGCTCATTGGTTTCTTCACCAATCCCCTCTAACTCATCCTCTACTTTCTCTGACATAATATTTTATCTAGCAATAATTAACTTTCGTTGAGCCGTTCTTCCATTCTGCGTC
>CAIXTT010000220.1 GCA_903922455.1 uncultured Bacteroidota bacterium
AAAGCAGCTAAGAAAACTGCTAGAAAAGCAGCTCCAAGAAAAGCAGCAGCTAAGAAAGCAGCTCCAAGAAAAGCAGCTAAGAAAGCAGCTCCAAGAAAAGCAGCTAAAAAATCAGCTAGAAAAGCTTCCAAGAAGAAATAATTATCTTCTTGGGTTAACAGAAAAGCCTCTGCTTGCAGAGGCTTTTTTTATGCACTATTGTAAGATGTTAGAAATTGGATGCTTGCAGATCCCTCAGTTCAGCGGGACAGGTGTTGGTCGTTAGCTTAGCGACCGCAGTACTTTTGGACAGGTGTTGGTCGTTAGCTTTTGCGATTAGATATTGGAACTCTAACCTCTAAAATCAGGTTTCAAACTTCAAACTTCAGAAATCCTACATCCAAAATCTAACAACTAACAATTAATCGCGAAGCCTCGTTGCTAAAATCCCGAACGAACTAATTCAATATCGAAAATAATTGGTGTATTCGGTGGAATTGGATCAAGTCCTGCGATTCCATAGGCGTTGTTGGAAGTTAAAATAAGTCGTGCAACACCACCAGGCTGCATAGTAGAAATGGCTTCTTCCCAAGCGGTCAAATGCGTTCCGTCCCCTAGACTATAAATTAAATTTTTACCGTTTATTCCAGAAGCATCAAACATTTCGCCGCTTAAAAAACTTCCTGTGTATTTGATTTCTACTTGATCGCCCGGGCGAGGTCGCTCTCCTTTTCCAGCTTTGAAAACAATGAAATATACGCCAGGCTTTGCAGGTTGAACTGAAATTTCATTGTCGCCCATGTACAATTCTATCTGTCGTAATTCTTCGACCTGGTTGTATTCAGAATTGTGCTTCGATTCGTTTCTGTATTCGGTAGCCGTCAGTACTTTTTTTAAACGAACTTCAAATCGAAGCATGTCTTGTGACTCAATATTGGCAGGTAAAGGTTGCTTAAAGGTTTTATCAAATACGGAGTCAGCATTGACTAAGAAAATGGCAGAATCACCTTCCGACATCATGGCAAATCCTTCTTCTAATCCACCAACAAAGGTGGGTTTTGTCAATTCTAAAACAAAGGCTTCGCCCAGTTCGGCCGAATTGTAAATTTCTTTTCCGTTTTTATCTTTATAGATAAGTTGCATGCGCATCATATCCCCTATCACTGGTTTTCTTCCTTCCTTCTGTTCTATTAACTCATAACGCAATCCCGACGGCGTAATGGAAAAACCATCTTTATTGCAAGATGAAATGGAAAATAATCCAATACCCATCGTTACAAAACTAATTACCCAAATTAATATTTTTTTCATATTTATTGTTGACTTACTTTTTCTAGTTCTACTCTATAAAGTATGGATGTACTTCCAGGAATACATATTCCATCTCCCGTAATTCCATATCCTAAATAAGAAGGTACAATGAAAATAGCTTTTTCTCCTTGTCTCATTTTTAAAATACCTTCTTGCAACCCACTGGGTTGATTGGACTGTCCAATGGTAAAACTTAATTGTCCACTGGTGTCGCTTGAATAACAAAGATTGCCATTCAACAACGAAGCCGTGTAACTAAGCGTCACATCTTTCATCAACCGCACTTCCCTTCCGTCTGTTTTCTCTAAAATTTTATAACGTAATCCTGTAGATGTAGTGTCTAATTTTAATCCATGTCGCTCTACATAGGCATCAATCATTTCAATTTCTTCTGCAATTAACTGGCGATTTTGTTGAATCAAAGATTCTTTTAGTTCTTGTGAATTGGGTTGCTGTGTAGCCATTGTTTCCCTCTCCGTTGTTGAAGGACCACATGAATTTGCGCCAAACAAAATCAGTATTAAAAGTAAATGAGTTGGATTATTCATTCTCTCTTACCGTTTGCAATTCTTTTTTATACAATGGTAGCAGCTCTACAAACTTTTTCACGGTATCCTCTAAATTTAATTTAGAACGTCCGCCAGCTGCGTTTTTATGTCCACCGCCTTCAAAATATTTTTCAGCAATGTCTTTCACTGAAAATAATCCTTTCGATCGGAATGATATTTTCACAAGTCCATCGCGTTCACTAAAGAGTACCGCCACTTTCATGTTTTTAATGCTCAAGCCGAAATTCACGATGCCTTCTAAATCACCTGGCTCGTGATTAAATCGGTCCATGTCAGTCTGTGAAGCAGTAAAAATTACGACATTGTATTCTTCTATTTGTAGCATTTTTTCACTCAGCGTATACCCCAAAAATTTGGTACGTATAAAGGAGTTGGTATCATAAATCAATTCATGTATACGATCATTGCGAACACCTTCTTTCATTAATCGAGCAATGACAAGATGTGTTTGATCGCTTACCGAATTAAAACGAAAGCTGCCTGTATCGGTCATGATTCCGGTATATAAACATTCAGCACTATCTCTATTTAGATGCTCATCCCAACCAAAATCCATCATGATATGAACTAATAGTTCAGCGGTGGAACCAATTGAAGGAAATGAAAACTGAAAATCACAAAATCCTTTTTTAGGATCAAGGTGATGATCGATCAAAATCATGGTTGCTTTCACATTATTGAGATCCGCTTGCATTTTCTCTACGCGTGAAGGATCATTAAAATCCAAACAAAAAACCACTTCTGCTTTTGCGAGATGTTCTTTGGCTCCTTTGGGATTCCGGATAAAATCGATCACATCTTTACTGCCCTTCATCCAATTCAAAAATGCGGGAAATTCGCTTGGTACTACTACAGTTACACGGTGACCTTGGGCTTGTAAGATGTGCAATAATCCCAATGATGAACCCAAGGCATCGCCATCTGGTTTATGGTGAGTGGTGATTACCACCTCTTTAGGAGTAGAAAAAAAGTCTTTTATCGACTTTCTATCTTGGGTATTAAATTCATAATTTGACATTCCAGATCAAAATTAATCCAATTACCTTTGCACTCGCAAAAAGACAAATAAAAAATAACCATGAGCACAAACAGAACATTTACGATGATTAAGCCCGATGGGGTTCAAAATGGCCATATTGGAGCTATTTTAAATCACATCACACAAGCAGGATTTACAATTATTGCTATGAAGTATACACGCCTTACCACTGAGAGAGCAGGTGAGTTTTATGCCGTGCACAGTGCACGTCCCTTCTACAATGATTTAGTAAAATATATGTCGTCAGGGCCTATCGTTGCCGTAATTCTTGAAAAAGAAAATGCGGTGGAAGATTTCAGAAATGTAATTGGAGCTACAGATCCAACGAAAGCTGAAAAAGGTACTATTCGTAATTTATATGCTAAGTCTATTGAAGCAAACGCCGTTCATGGATCGGATAGCGATGAAAACGCAGCCATTGAAGGAAACTTTTTCTTCTCTATGTTAGAACGATTCTAAGTCGAACTATACATGCCCAATTGAAAACCTCGGAGATTTCCGGGGTTTTCTTTTTTAGATACGAGGTAAAACGAAAAACATAAATAGCATACTTAAGAAAAAAAAGAGCAATGCGGTTAAAACTACCTTTTCAAATAGTGAGTATCCGTGACCTTTGGCTTGTTTTCTCATCCTAGAAAAATTTTATTTCAGAAATTACTTCTTGATTCAATTCAGAATTTAATGAAGTGATGATATCTGTCTTTAACAACTCCAATTCATTTCTTACCACCGAAGAATTTAAATTTACTGTCAGTGTTCCTTCCATAAACCTCAAGCTTACTGTACGTTGTACGATGGGTTTAGCTACACATTTATCCCATGCGTCTCTTATTTTTGCATTCCATAAGCCATTCTCAAGTTCATATTTTCGAAGCATATCCTTAATCACATCTCCTAGCGAATTCTCGTTGGTGGGTCTCATATCTACAAAAATCTAAAAAATAAATCTATTTTGCTAGATTAATTTTATTGATTTAGTAATTTAATTGGATATTTTTGAGGAATTGATGGGAATAATAACATTTACAACCGATTGGGGTACGCGAGATTATCATATTGGCGCTATTAAAGGAATGCTCCTTTCTTTTCAGTCTGATTTACAATTTATTGATATTTCGCATCAAGTGGCTCGTCATAACATACAGCAGGCCGCTTATATTTTTAAAAACGCCTATTCAAATTACCCTGCAGGTACACTACATTTTATTGGAGTTCATAAGCAACTTCGCTATCCTTCAGAGTTAATTGCAATTAAAAAGGACGGGTATATATTTATTGGTGTGAACGATGGATTTTTCAGTTTGGTGTTTGATGATGCTCCGATCGATATGGTAAAAATTACTATTGCTGATGGATCTAAACATTTGTTTGATTTACCCACATTAGTAAATAGCGCCAAACATTTACTCACGGGAAAAAATTTATATGAGTTAGGTCCACGACCTATTCAATTTGTGGAGCGCTCGGCATTTAATCCTACCATTGAAGATGAATTAATTCATGGCATTGTGATTTACATAGATGACTTTGGAAACATCGTTACTAACATCACTCAAGCCTTGTTTGAAAAGCAACGTAAAGGTCGAAAATTTGAAGTGGTGATGCGTAAAAACCAACATACAATAGATGCGATTAGCGATCGATAT
>CAIXTT010000221.1 GCA_903922455.1 uncultured Bacteroidota bacterium
CCGTTTTAACATTTCAAAGCGGGGGTATGCTCCGGCGCTATCAATGTTATAATGCTTGTACAAGTTAAATGCATCCGCTAATTTTATCAATACATCTTCAGAGGCTAGCAATTGCACCATCTGTTCAGTAGCCGTTTCCTTGGAATACGTTTGAATGTTTACGGGATAAATTATGGTCTGTGCTTTGAACATGGGCTTCATAAAAATAGGAAGAGTAAAAACAAACGAAATTAGGATGGAACCTATGCCAATATAAATTAACTGCTTTTTCCATTTAGTAATGAATTGCATTAATCGTATAGCATCTAATTTTTCTGACGCTTGAGGCGTTGGATTCATGTGGTCGTGATTTTTGGGTTGACTAAAATAGTCTAAATGAATGAATTCAGAGTAAGTGATTAGTTATCACCATATTTAATAATCTTAAAGAGTTCTAATGGTCTAATGAGGCGAAGAAGTAAAGCTAAAAGCAAGCATGCTCCGGCACCAATTCCTGCTCTCCATATAAAGTAACTTTGAAATTGGCTTGTAAACCAAAATAACGAAAAAGCGAGTAGAATAAAGGTGAGATAACGGATACCTAAAGCCCATCTAAACTTGAATTTAAAAATAGAATGTGCTAATAAAATTTGTGCCCCCGCAGTTAAGAATTGTGTAAAGAGACTCGCAATAGCTGCTCCTTTCGCCTGAAATTTTGGAATGAGAATAAAGTTTAATGCAATGTTTAATAACATTCCACTCAGAGCTACCATATTCAATTGCTTTAAATTTCCATTGGCAGTAAGTAATGTCCCAAAAATATAGACAGAGCTGATGGCTAAAAAACAATTGATGATGAGCATGAAAACTACTGCCGATTCTTCCACGTGTTCATGGTATAATAATCCCATCAAATCGCGACTGTAAAATACCCCGCAAGCCATCACCATGATAGCTGGAACAGCAATGAATGAAAACGATAGCTCTGCCAATTCTTCAATCGGTTTTTTATGTTTTAACATGTGAGAAAACATCGGAAGCAATAATCCTGAAAAGAGATATGCAATCATATTAGCAGCATCTAAAAGTCGATATGCTTGTGCATAAATGCCTGCTTGCTCTGCGCCATTAGAAAGCATCCTTTCAATCATTACAGAGTCGATTCGATTGTAAAAGGTCATCAACAAAATCAAAATGGCAAAGGGATAGCTCTTCTTAAGTATGACCATGAAAAATTTGGGATCCCATTTTATACTTAGTTTATTCACTCGAGAAGATAAAATCATGAAGGTGATAATGGCAGTAATAACATAAGCGAATGTTTGCGCCCAAACGAACCATTCAATCTGAAAAGGCTGGTCGCTGATGTTTCCCCAAAGCAAAACACCGCATAAAAAGATCATGATGAATCGATCTAAAACCGATATCATGCTGTCGATTTTGAACAAGTGTAAACCCGCAATATTCGATCTTAAGTAAAGGATGAAGGAAATTAAGGCCTGATTTAAAAGGAGCACACAAAGCATGCTGAGTTGCCATCCGCGATACCCTAAAAGATAGGCGATGAAAATGCTGATGAGGAAGTATCCGAATGATAGAGCTAATCGAAGGACCAAAATTCCCGATAAGTGCTTTTGAAGTAGATGGTTATGCTGGGCAATGTTTCGGTTGTTGTAGTTGGTGATTCCTACATCTAAGAGGATGTTGAAGAGAAAAGAGAAGTTGAACAAGGCCGCATAAAGACCATATGATTCAGCTCCAACCGTGTTTTGAACCGCCCTATCAATACCCAATAGCCAAAAAGGCTTGATGAGCAGATTCAATAGTAATAGGAATCCCAGATTGGTTACAAATTTTTTCTGCATGTCTTGTCTACCTCGCAAAAATATAGCAATTTAGATTCGCAGGAATTAAAATGTCAAAATGTTAGAGGCATCCTATAATTTAGAAGTATTAGAAGCTGGGGTTGATGAAGCGGGAAGAGGCTGTTTAGCAGGTCCTGTAGTGGCTGCAGCTGTCATTTTAAAGCCTCAAACTTCGTACGATTGGTATGAAGTTTTAAACGATTCTAAGAAACTTCCTGAGAATTTGAGAGAGAGTTTGAGGAAATTGATAGAGCAGGACGCCTTGTCGTGGGCAGTATCGATGGTGATGCCCGAGGAAATTGATCGAATTAATATCTTGAATGCCACTTTTAAAGCCATGCACGAATCCATTGGTAAATTAGATCCAGAGCCTGAATTTTTATTGATTGATGGAAATCGTTTTCCTCGTTTTCCTGCCATCCCGCACCAATGTATGGTGAAAGGAGATGGAATTTACTTAGCCATTGCTGCGGCATCCGTGTTGGCGAAAACACATCGTGATGCTTACATGCGGAAATTACATTTGGAATTCCCACAATATGGTTGGGATCGAAACAAAGCTTATGGTACCGATACGCATGTGCATGCCATTAAAACATTTGGCTACACACCGCATCATCGCAAATCTTTTCAGTTAAAGGAATTGCAGATGTCATTGTTTTGATTTTATTTTTTGTGGATGGGTTGATCCAATAAAATATATTTAAATCGAGCCATTAAAGTGTGCGCAGGTTCTAAAAACCGTACGCTGGCAGAGGGTTGTTGTTGGTTTTCTTTTTCATATACAAATTCTTCAGTTTCCCTCAGCACTGGCTGCACATTGGGTCCTTCCATGGCCCAAAATTCAGAGCGAATTTTACGTCCCTCGTTGTAAAAATAAACATAGGTAACACAGTTGTCGGCGCTGTAGCAGGTTGAATTACTCAGCTCTTTTCCGTTTTCATCGTATTGAATGATTTGTCGTGAACTGGGCTGCGGATCTTTTTTGTAAAACCATTCAATCATAAAATTGTTGGGCTTCAATGTAGGTGTTCGTTTAAAGGTGTAAAGTAATTTTCCGTGGGTGTCAATCAACGAATCGGTGTGCCAAGTTCCTAATGAATCAGAATAGATAAAGTTTGATTTGGTATGAGTACCATCTTCACTTCGATGTTTTTTTTCAACCAATACATTTTTTTCAGTGTAGATGTATTCAATGGAAGATTTTTGTTCAGCCCATTTTAACTTATATAAAAGTTGCCCGTTTGCATTAAAATCTTCAATGCTTATGGTGTCGCACTTTTCAAAATTTTCAGTACAGTGCAAAGTCATAACGGTATATTGAGCCATCGCGGTGATGTAGCTCAATAAGTAAACTAACGTAAAGGAAGTAATGATTTTTAGAGAAGATAGTTCAGCTTTCATGGTGATGAAATGGAAAGTCAAAGATAAGATCAAATTTATATTTCTTTGATGAATTGCAAGAACCCCTGCAATCTTTAATTATTTCTGTAATTTTGTAGGATAAAATTCTCCTTATCGGTATTGATACATCCAAAGCATATTAGTATTCACGATTTTATTTATCATTTACCCGATGAATCAATCGCCAAATTTCCATTGGAGAATCGCGATGATGCCGCTTTGCTAGTGTATAAGGACGGAGAAATTCGAAAGGAAGTTTTTAAGAGTTTGAATGAGCAACTGCCGAGCAATGCATTGTTGGTTTTTAATGACTCGAAGGTAATCCACGCACGTATTTTATTCCGCATTTCTGAAACGATTCAAATCGAATGTTTTTGTTTGGAACCTGCTGATGGTATTACCGCAACAGACTCCTTTTCTCAACACGGACCCGTCCGTTGGATCTGTATGGTAGGAATGGCACGAAAATGGAAATCTGACAATATTGCTAAACCTTTTTCTGGAAGTGAAGGAGATGGACTTTTTACAGCTACAAAAATCTCGAGTGAAGGAAGAGATTATTTAATTGAGTTCGATTGGGATAATAAAAACTATTCGTTTTCTGAAGTCCTTATGTTAGTTGGCGATTTGCCCATCCCACCTTATTTGAACAGAGCTGCTCTTCCCGAAGATGAACAACGATACAATACGGTGTATGCAGGAGCGGAAGGATCAGTAGCTGCTCCAACTGCAGGACTTCATTTTACAAAGCCGATATTGGAAAAATTGAAGGGAAGTGGAAAGACATTAGCGTATGTTACTTTACATGTAGGAGCTGGTACTTTTTTACCAGTGAAAAGTGATACCATGGAAGGACACGAAATGCATGCGGAGCGTATTGAAGTGAGTTTAGAAACCATCTCGCTTCTAGCAAATGCATTAGAAAATCGTTCGATGGTTACCGTCGGTACAACTTCCACCAGAACCATCGAAAGTTTGTATTGGCTGGGATGCCGTTGGATGAAAGAGGGTAGGGGTGAAGATTCGTTTTTTGTTAATCAATGGGAGCCCTATGAATATAACGGTGATGAATTACCGTCAGCAAAAAAAGTATTTGCATTTTTGGAAATGTGGATGAAGGAAAAAAATCTAGAAAGTATAACAGGTTATACACGCTTAATAATTGCACCTGGATATACTTTCCAAGTAGTGGATGCCCTTATCACAAATTTCCATCAACCAGGCTCTACTTTATTATTGTTAGTAGCCGCCTTAGTAGGCGAGGATTGGAAAAAGATTTATGAGTTCGCATCTCAAAATAATTTTCGTTTTTTAAGCTACGGAGATTCGTCATTACTCTATAAATAATTCTTAATTCTGAATTGTCATTCCTGTCTCGCTCTCACTTTTCCCGCCAAATACCCTGGCGTATAGTAAAATCCAAGTAGATGTTGCGTCGCTAAGGTGTAAATGGTAGTACTTCCTAAAATGGGTTGCGAAACAATGTTGGCAAGACCGAAATTAATCCGACTTTCAAAGCTTAAGGTTACTCGCTTGTTCAATGCATATCGAAGTCCGGCCGCAAAAACAGCGCCGCCATCCCAAGGATAAAATCCACTCGTCCCTTTTTTCTCAATCGTTTCTCCCGTGACGGACTGAGTAAATACGGATCGTTGATGTAATAACACACCAACAAATGGTCCTGCCGATAAATTTCCTTTTAATCGTCTTCCAAACATAAAATCAAACAACAACGGAATCGTTAAGTAGTTGTAATGGATTTCAGCATTGAAAAAACCTAATGGTTCTCCTTCCTTATCAAACAGTGGCATAATGCCACCAGCGCCTTTTGATTCGTAAAATAAATTCGATTTTACGGCCCAGTGATTACTCAATGGATAATACACCGAGGGGCCAGCCACCACTCGTGTAGTTGACTTTAAAAACGTTTCTATGAATGGATTTCCATATAAATTGACAAAGCTGACTCCTGCAAGCGCTCCATATTGTACGAACCCTTTTTGGGATTGAGAAAAAGAAAGATGGCTAACGAAGAGAAATAGGAAGAGTACTTTTTTCATTGAAGAGGAAGGTCTAGCTCAAAAATACCCGAAACTACGGCTCAAATAGGCTGGGTTCATTTGGTTTATTCACAAGGAATGTTGAAATCGAAAAGAGAGATGTCATCTGGCATTTAGCTCTTAAAGAAGCTGTATTTATTTACCAATCGCCCATAAAATCATCCATTTGCCTTCGGTCTTTCTTGGTCGGTCGACCTGCACCTGGTGTCAATGCATAGGATGCCATGGCAGCTTGGTGCAATCTATTTTTTTCAATTTCTTGAGGCGGTGTACGATCTTCATAAAAATCTTTTACCAACGGGGCACCCATTCTCTTCTGCGTCACTTTTAGTACATGAATATGTTGATGCCAAGGTCCTCGATGCAAAACGATCATTTCACCCACTTTCACCGACCTACTAGCTTTCACATTCAACTCACCAATTTTCGCTCTACCTCGCTCACAAGCCTCTGCCGCCAACGCACGTGTTTTATAAAGCCGAATAGCCCACAAAAATTTATCGATTCTTATTTTATCATTCCCAGGCTCCATGCGACAAAAGTAATTAAGAATTAAGAAATCAGTCCCGCAGCGCCGTCGGCAAGCCTTTGGCGGCCGATGGATAGCTATTGGGATCAGAATTCAGAATTGCATCTCTTCTCTTCTCGCTTCGCTCTCCGACTCTCCCCTGCAGCACGCACTTCATGCAGCAGCAGGGCAAGCGCTCTCTGACTCTGAATTTTGAATTCAATTTGCGTATTCGTGAATTCGTAATTCGTATTTTCGTATTGATTCGTAATTCGTATCCTTATTCGTATTTTCGTATTGATTCGTAATTCGTAACTCCATTCGTATCCCTATGCTTAACGCTTCTGCTCTCAAGTCCATCAAAGATAAAGCGATCATCACTGTTCGCCGGTTTCCACTTCCAATTCTAATTGCAAGTGTTGCTGCTTGTTGTTTGATATGGTTAATCGACTCGAAGGAGCGTGATCCTTATTTTTATAATGTGATCCATTTTGTGCTTACTTTATCACTTGCTTTGCCTGCTTTTACGGGTCTCTGTTTTTTTAACGAGAGAAGTAAACATCCGCTCTTTCTTCAATTGCTCGGCCAAGTTATGTTGGTAGTTCTTGGAGCTTGGTATTATTATTCTATCCCCGTATCTTTTGGTGAGATGGATGCGGCGAAGCATGTAATTTTAATTTTGAGCATGCATCTTTGGGTGGCATTTGCTCCTTTTGTTCGATACCGTGAAATTCAAGCTTTTTGGCAGTATAATAAAAGTTTGTTTATTCGATTTCTTACCGCCACTTTGTATTCTGGAGTTTTGTTCGGAGGATTGGCTTTGGCCATCTTTGCGGTGGATCAACTTTTTGATGTGAGAATAGACGAAGAGAATTATGCTCGCTTATTTATCTTAATTGCAACGGTTTTTAACACTTGGTTTTTCCTCTCCGATTTACCAGAGGATTTAGATGGGTTGAATTTATCAACGGAATATCCAAATGGATTAAGGTTATTCACTCAGTTTGTTTTACTTCCGCTCGTAACTATTTATTTGTCGATTTTATATGTCTACATGTTTAAAATTATTATCAGTTCAAATTGGCCTAAAGGATGGGTTTCTTACTTAGTGATTGGATTTTCTACCGCAGGAATCTTAGCACTTCTATTAGTATGGCCCTTGCAAAACAACGATCGATTTAAATGGATAAAAGTGTATGTCAAGTATTTCTTTCTTGCTTTGTTTCCTTTGATTTTAATGTTAGCATTCTCCATTTATATTCGCGTAAGTCAATATGGCATTACGGAGAATAGATATTTTATTGTGGTTCTTGCTCTTTGGTTATTAGTAAATGCCCTTTATTTTTTATTGAGCAATGTAAAGAATATTGTATTCATCCCTATGTCGTTGTTTGTTGCTGCCATCTTTTCTGGATTCGGTCCTTGGTGTGCGTTTTCGGTGAGTCGTGATTCGCAATCGGCTCGACTTGTTGAAATAACGGCTAGATATGAAATGTATCAAGAGGCATTGGTTCTTCCTCTCGAAAAGCTGAAAGTGATGTCCGATTCGGATATGATTGCGTTAAGTAGCATAACTTCTTATTTGATCGATATGCATGGAAAGGAAGCGATACAACCATTTGTAAAAGAGAACATCGATTCCTTGTACAAGACTGAAAACCGATACGGCCTAGCTCGTAAAATAATGGAAAATTGGAATTTGAAATATATGTTTGCTAGTGAATCCAGCGAGCAAATAAATAGAGATTATAATTATAGCTGTGAAAACAATTCCGATTTAATTAAAGTGTTAGGCTATTCCTACTATTTTTCTACTGAATATTATGGCAACGATAAGCATGTAAAGAAATTTGAAATAGATTCGAATCATTCGCTTTACTTTTCTTTTAATAAAGCATTGGGTTTGATGAAAATTTCATCTTCCGATAAAAGTGAACTAATATTTGACGTTGATTCTCTGATCACCAGCTTGCAAAAAAAATATAGTCTTTCAAACTATGATGTGCCTGTGGAAGCATTAACACTGAATGGCGATTCAAAAACACTAAACTGTAAAATCATTTTAAAATCGATTAACGGAACGTTGAAAGCGGATATGAAAATGGATAAAGTAAATTATTTTAAAGCCGATGTATTGGTTAGTCCCAATGGAATTCGGGATTAGTGGCAAGGCTTCTCGATTGGATAAAAAATCAACATTCAAATAGCTAACATCAAATCGCGAAGTCTCATGTCAAAAATCCAACATCTACTACGCAGCACTGCGGTATCCAAAATCAAGCTTTCAGCATCTAATCTCGAAGCCTCGCGACTAACTTCCAACAGCTAATAGCAAAAAAAAGCTTCCCAATTGGGAAGCTTTTTTTTTGCTATAAATACTTTTCGACTACTTAGTAACCTGAAGTTTTCTGCTGAATTCTTTGTTGTCTACAGCGAAACGTACCGTGTACAATCCCGTTTGTATTTTAGAAAGATTCACTTCTAATTGACCATCTTGAATTGTCATTTGCTCACTAGAAACTAATGAACCTTTGATGTCGTACATCTGTACAACCATCTTACCTTGACCT
The DNA here is from genome assembly GCA_903922455.1 of uncultured Bacteroidota bacterium. Taxonomy (GTDB): domain Bacteria; phylum Bacteroidota; class Bacteroidia; order AKYH767-A; family OLB10; genus JAJTFW01. The sequence goes on from CAIXTT010000221.1 coordinate 8,387, forward strand.
AAAACTGCGGCATCTACATGGATAGTAGCTTTGTCGCGAGCTGGATTTGGAAAGAATTGTCCAATGCCATCTTCCCCGTTAACATCAGCAATACCTACACTAACACGAGTGATAGTTGCACGTATCATTAAATCTTCGATTTGACCCGAACGGTAATCTGACATAGTCCCACCTAATATTTCGAATGTGCGGTTACTGAAAGGAGCAACTTGATTTTGTCCTAAAGCAACTTGATCACCATTCATATTCCAGTTGATATAAAAACCACCACTATTAATACGGATAGGTGCAGTAAAAGTCGTGTTGACAAATGCTCCTGAAGTAAATCCTGGTGCAACATTAATAGAATCTAATAATGTTCCAGCAGTATTGTTTGGACCGTTATCAGCAAATACTTTAATGTGATAACCTACCCCTAATGGATCGGTTACAATGAACATAGAAGTCTTTGTGATATCGCAAGGATAGAACGGAGGAATGAAATAGTTAGCACAACCACCATTTCCACCACTCCAAGAAATCCCGCCAGCAGCAGCAGTTCCATTGTCATAAACCAAGTTAATATCTACTAACGTCGTATCCACAACTTGTAACTCTTGAGTTTTACCATCATTTCCTACAAATGCATCACCACTTAAAGTAGTGGTATTGATGAAACGGAATGTACCTGCATTAATTGGAATGAATGGATTTGCAAAATTGATTAATTGAGTTTGGCTTGGTTGCAATGTATTTGTAGCTGCAGTATTAGAAACTTGAACTGCGTTGTTCGAAGCCCTTACAATTCCTGAAACGTTAAATGGGCTTAAGACCGTGTTTCCAGCATTCACTACTTGCGAATTTAACAAATGTGCTCCACTAGCGTTTTTGGAAATGAAAACAGCACCTGTAATGTCATTGCCTGCATATACGGAAGCAGCATCATTAATTAAAAGTGTAGTGGATGTTGGAGGGTAGAATTTTATAGCATAAGTAGTAGCAGGGTATGTGTCGAAATAAGGATTTAATCCATCATTACCTGAACCGTTTTCAATTCCTACAGATACAAATCCAGGATTAGCACTACTAGGACCCGTTTGAGAAAGGTACTGATAAGTGATTGAACTGTCATTGTAATCTAAAATAATTTGGAAGGTGTTGTTTCCGTCATACGCAGGAACAGCATTTACCCAGAAAGGAACACTGTCAAATGTTACTACTACTGAATCTAAACCTGGACTTGTCCATTTCCAGCATTTCGCAACATTTTGTGCGGATGGTAATGGTGCATTTTCAAAATTTAAATCCGACATTAATGCTGCACAGAAATTATTTTTAGCATCCGGTGTTGGTATTACAGGAAATGCTGCTGCAAAAGTTGTGGATGGGTTAAATACGATGTATCCATTTGAACCAATCCAAAAACGATCTACTGTATACCAGTAAAATTGGAAGGGTGCAGGAAGTGTGAATGGTCCCACTGCATTGTCATCCGCTAATCCTAGAATTTGCTCTGCGCTTGGATTAGAGGAGATATCAATCCAGTTGAAAGTTGGTCCGTTTGGATCATTACTGTCTCTCCAAACATTTCCATAAGCATCAGGTCCACCTGAAGTTTGTGCGTAAAGTCCGATAGTCGAAGCTAAGCAGACTACTAATAGTAAAATTTTTTTCATATTGTTTTATCGTTATTAAGGTTTCTAAGTTGATCGACTAAATTAGAAAATTATGAGGTAATATGGGTTGTAAAAAGAAGTAAATTCTTAAGAAAAATTATTTTTAATTTCTTCAGGCATGTAAAGCATTGATTATAAGTATTTTTTTAAAATGATAGAGTTGTAAAATTACAAGCCAAAACTGAAAATACCTATCAATCCACCAGTCGTTATTGCCATCAATTTATAAATATTAAAGCGATGATCACTTCCTGATTCAAATAAAATGGTAGTACTGATGTGTAAAAAGATGCCAATTACAAGCGCCATGATGTTGTTATAGTAATTTTCAAAATCACCTAATGCTTGTTCTTGAAATAGAATTCCTATTAAAGCACCAATGGGCGCCATAGATGCAAAAATTACTAAATAAATAAATGTTTTAGCTTTAGATACACCCGATGCAATTAACATACTGACTAATGCAAACGCTACTGGAATATGATGTAACATAATTCCATAAAGTAAACTATGCCCGTGACTGTGATCATGCGTAGCCCCAATTTCGGAAACGGTAGCCAACGGCATTCCCTCCAGAAAACTATGTAAGGATAGACTTATCATCATAGTCAAAGGAAAGGCTCCATGGTGATGCGAGTGTACATGGATGTGGCCATGCTCTATTCCTTCAGAAAATAATTCTAAAACTATTTGTAAAAAGAATCCAAGCATGATCCATATGCCAATGGATGCTCCGCTGTTTTTATAAACCTCCGGCATTAAGTGCAATACGGTAATAGCAAATAGAAAAGCACCAGAAAAAGAAAGTAGTAATTTTAAAAAGTTTTTAGATGGATTTTTAATAAAAAAATACACCCCTCCGCTGATAATGACAGAAGCAAATAACAGAAATATATCGAAGTAATCCATATTATAATTTTCTGGTTACAAAGATGAGTCTTTTTGATTGATCTAAATTAAAATGATTTAGCGAATAATCGCCATAGATTTCTAAAACGCTAAGACCCTCCTTTGCAAAAAAACGTAAAAAATCGTCCGGATATAACAGCCTAACTTCCTCTGTAAATTGAAAGACTTTTCCTTGATCTTCAAACTTTATGTTTTTCACTATTTTGCCCGCTTCAATCTTTTTGATGATTTGAAATTGAATCCCATCTACCTCTTTACTTTGGGTAGGTTCCATGTGTTTTTCCGCATAGTAGGAATTTAAGTAATCAATAATAAAATAGCCACCCGACTGTAAATTTTTGGCGGTGGATTGGATCACCAATTCGTTTTCATGTTCTCTTTCAAAATAACCAAAACTGGTAAATAAATTAAAAACAGCATCAAAATAATTTATGCGTAATACTCTTCTCATATCATGTCTGAAAAATTGCAAATGATCATTTTCAAATTTTTTGCAGTGTAAAATATTTTCCTCTGATAAATCGGCGCCAATAACATCATAGCCGCATTGATTTAAATAAATGGAATGTCGACCCTTTCCACAAGCCAAGTCTAATACTTTGCTTGATTTAGGCAGATGGATTCGTGCCAATAATAAATCAAGAAAATCTTGCGCTTCTTTGTCGTTGCGATTTTTATAAAGGAGATGGTAATAAGGGGAGTTAAACCAGGATTCAAACCAACTTTCAGCTTTCATTTCTTTGTATTAATTTTAAATTCAAAAGCTAAACTTTAGCCCCGTTTTTAAGGTCTGATTCAAGTTTTAAATGCACTATTTTTTTGTGAATGAGTCGATTACCTGTTGTTTTGAGAGCCTTAGTTTTAAAGCCTAGTGCTTGCAAATTTATGTTTTTTATGTATTGGTATGAAAAATTGGGTCGAGATATCTTTTTTGATGAGTTAGTAACTCTTTTCCCTTTTCACGTAAAAGGATGGATTATTCGGTTTATTTTTGATGCCAATGAGTAAGTTGAAGCGAAAAGGTTTTTTCCCGCAAAGTTTAAAGGTATGGCAGCATAAGCGAACTTCTCCAGGTGCCGCCCCCGGAGCTATTAATTTAGCAGAAGATGCTTTTGCTCCTGTTCTTCATGTCACTTCCTATAATACTGAATTATTATTCGAGATGCCTTTCGATAGTCTTGATCAAGTTCAAGAACGCATCGAAAAGTATCCTGAAATGATTCATTGGGTAGAACTAAAAGGTTTTGGAGACCGAAGTCTGTTGGAAAGATTTTGTTATGAGTATAATATCCATCGACTCGAGATGGAAGATGTGATCAACACCTATCAACGTCCAAAGCTTGAAGAATTTGATGATCACTTGTTTATTGTAACTCGTTTGCTGAAGATGAACGAAGGCAGATTACACAACGATCAACTTTCATTGTTTGTAAAGGAAAATATGGTCATCACGATTCAAGAATATTATGACGATTATTTTGAAGCTATTCGTACTCGTATTCGAAGTGGTAAAGGTCATTTGCGTTCTTCTTCTTCCGATTATTTATCGTATACCTTACTGGATTCTATTGTGGATACTTATTTTCCATTACTCGAAGTGCTCGGTGAGCGCTTGGATGAATTGGAAGATGAACTTTTTACTAAACCTACACGTAGCTCATTGCAAAGAATTCAGCAAATTAAGAGAGAGCTGATCGTTCTTCGTCGTTCCGTTTTTGCAGAAAGAGATAAAGTGAATGATATATTAAGAAGTACTTCTGAAATTATTTCCGATCAAACAAAATTGTATTTTAGAGATACGTACGACCATACTATTCAAGTAATGGATTTGGTAGAAAGTTATAAAGAAATTACCGCCTCACTCATGGATATTTACCTTTCAAGTGTCAGTAATAAACTGAATGCAGTGATGAAGGTATTGGCAGTTATCTCTACCATCTTTATTCCATTGACTTTTATAGTTGGCGTATATGGAATGAATTTTCCAAATGTAGATTCTGAAACAGGTGAAAAGCTTCCATTGAATATGCCTGAGTTGTATTCACCCTTTGGATATGTAGGGGTGATGTTGTTTATGCTCATCTTGGTTTTAATTCAATTGTATGTTTTTTGGCGCAAAGGATGGATGGATAAAACCTGAGACGATGAATGTAGAGAAGAGATGGTTTGTTAATGTGATTTTACCTTTGCCCTTGCCCGATTTATTCACGTACGAAGTGCCGGAGGAGATGAGAGAAGGTGTATCGCCCGGTGTTCGAGTAGTGGTTCAGTTTGGAAAACAAAAAGTGTATTCTGCTCTCGTTTATGAGTGCCATCATCAAGCCCCACAACAGTATTCAGTAAAGGAAGTGTTGGCTGTTTTAGATGAACTTCCTGTGGTCACCCATCAACAGTTTAAGCTGTGGAAATGGATGTCGGAGTATTATCAATGCGCCATGGGTGAAGTGATGCTCGCTGCATTACCCTCTGCACTGCGCTTGGAAAGCGAATCAAAAATTACGCGCAATCCTTCTTTTAATCACGATACATCGACTCTTACCGATCACGAGTATGTGGTATACGAAGCGTTGGAATTTAAAGAGGAATTAACACTGAAAGAAGTAAGTAAAATTTTATCGCTGAAGTATGTTTTACCCGTGGTGAGAAGTTTAGTAAATAAAAATGTTTTGTTGGTTCATGAGGAAGTGGAAGAAAGATACAAGCCTCGTTTTGTGGATTTGATTTCTTTGAATGAAGTTGATTTTCCAGAAGATGTGCTTGGAGATTTGATGAATAAGTTAGAAAAGAAGGCACCGAAGCAATCCGATCTCATCCTTACTTTTTTGCATTTGAGTAAGGAGTTGGATGCAAAATCAATCTCAAAAGTACTTTTGATCAAGAAATCAGGAAGTAATACAACAGCATTAAATGCACTTCTCAAGAAAGGAGTATTGTTATCCGAAAAGAAACAGGAAGATCGAATTCAAGCCTATACCGGAAAATTGATTCCTCCTCTCGTTTTGAATCCATTTCAAGAGCAAGCATTATTAGATACAGAAATGGCTTTTGAGAATGGAAAGGTTGGTCTTTTACATGGAGTAACTTCGTCTGGAAAAACGGAGTTGTATATTCATTTGATTAAAAAGAAACTGGATGAAGGTAAACAAGTATTGTATTTGCTACCAGAAATTGCTTTAACTACACAGTTGATCACTCGACTCCAAAAACATTTTGGTGATCGTTTGCTGGTATACCATTCTCGATTTAATGAACAGGAAAGGGTAGAGGTATGGAATAAATTATTGGCTGATAATTTGACTAGTGAATCGTCGTCGTACATGGTGATTGGTGCCCGCTCCTCCGTTTTTTTACCAATGGAAAAGTTGGGGTTAACGATCGTGGATGAAGAACATGATCAGTCGTATAAGCAAGTGGATCCTGCGCCTCGTTACAATGCAAGAGATGCTGCAATAGTCATGGCTGCACATCAAGACGCTTCTATTTTATTGGGTACTGCTACGCCAAGTATGGAGTCGTATTTTAATGCATTATCAGGAAAGTTTGATTTGATCACGTTAGATCGTCGTCATGCTGAATTGGAAATGCCCTTAGTGAGTATTGTGAATATGAAGGATGCCCGCAATAGGAAACAAGTAAGCGGAAATTTTTCACACGCACTTCTAGATGAGTTGAAATTGATTTTAAAAGAAAAGCAGCAAGCCATTTTATTTCAAAATAGACGAGGATTTGCTCCTTACCTCGAATGTAATGTATGTTCATGGACCCCACTTTGTACTAATTGTGATGTATCCTTAACGTATCATAAGTTTAAAAATGAAATTCGTTGTCACTATTGTGGATATGTGCAAGCACCCCCGCAAAAATGTTTGCAATGTGGCGATCAAGATATTCGAATGAAAGGTTTCGGGACAGAGCGCATCGTGGAAGATTTGCAACTTATTTTACCCGATGCAAATATTGCTCGACTCGATTACGATACCACACGTTCTAAATCAGGATATCATCAAATTATTACATCCTTCGAGGAAGGAAAGATTGATATTTTGGTAGGAACGCAAATGATTACAAAAGGTCTTGACTTCGATCGCGTGCAATTGGTGGGGGTATTAAACGCAGATTCTATCTTGCATTACCCCGAATTTCGTGCGCATGAAAGAGGTTTTCAATTGCTGAGTCAAGTGAGTGGTCGAGCCGGTAGAAGAATGCATGGTAAAGTTTTAATTCAAGCTTACCATGTGGATTCTCCCGTTCTTGCTTATGTGTTGAAGCATGATTTCAAAGGATTTTATATGCATGAATTGGCAGAACGCCACCGATTTTTTTATCCACCTTATTGTCGTTTAATTGAAATTCGTTTGAAGCATCGCGATGAAAAAAAAGCCGATCAGTTATCAAAGGAACTTACAACTGAATTAAAAAAGATGTTTTCAAATAGAGTCTTAGGCCCAACCATTCCTTATGTCAACCGTGTAAGAAATTTTTATTTGCGACAGCTAATTATTAAACTGGAAAAAACCATCAGCGTAAATGAAGTAAAAAAGAGTTTGCAATCAGCGCTCGAAGAATTTAAAAAACGTCCCGAGAACCGACAATTAATAATTCAAGTGGACGTAGATCCTTTGTAAGCTTCTAGCTTCTTGTTTCTAGCTACTAGATTTTTTTGTTAAGAAATAATTTTTTCTTCGAAAAATATTAATGGAAACCCCGCGCCCGCCGCGCAACCGTTGCGTCGCCGCGGTTAAGTTTGCGTATGTTAAGTACTAAAATTTTAAAACTTTGCCCTGTAATTTATCATGCTAAGTGCTAAGAGAAATTATATACACCCCACTCACCATTCTCTAATTCAGTTCTAGTAAAATTTGAAAATAAACCAATCTTCCAATCAATGGACCACCGTAAACTTCGTAATGTAAATTTTCTAAAATGTTTGTACATCCTACTTTGAAAGTAGTTTTAATATCTGGAAATTTCTTGTTGATTTGAGCATCGAGTATTCCGTAATCTTCAATCTCTCCCGTGAATTGTGGCGACCCTTCAAATAAAAATCCTTCTACCCATTTATAATTAACTCCAAATCCCCAATTGCTACCAATTTTATTATCGATTTCTTGTCCTGTTAATCCAACATTATATTTATTCCTTGGTGTATTAAAAGCTGGAATCAAAGGATCCGTTGAGCCATGACGATCTAACTCATTCCATGAATAATTCGCATTAAAAGAATAAAATCGACTGAAATAATAATTCCCACCAATGGTAAATCCAGTTGTAGTTACTCGATCTTTTGAATTACTTGCAACCCTATAAATATCGTTTAAAAAGATAGGGAGTGGTGATCCTTGCGCAATGGATACATCGGCACCTAATTTATATCCAATAAAATTAGTGTAGCTGCTATAGTACGCATTCATATCCAGAAAAAGTTTCTTAAAGAGTGTTGTTCTATAGCCAAATTCAATGGTCTTTACCTCTTCTGGTTTTACAGCAGCTACGTTGAAATACGAAAGCGTATCTGGATTCTGATAATTCAATCCAGTAAATAAAGATTCGAGCGTTACTAAAGAATCATATCCATTTAAGTTTCCAATTAGC
>CAIXTT010000222.1 GCA_903922455.1 uncultured Bacteroidota bacterium
CACTAAGTGCTTCGCAAGCCTGTTTTTGAGGGATGGTTTTTCATCAGCAACAATTTCGCTTGCTGAAAAAGAATCCGAACGCATAATCTGTGCGCACAAATTCTTGAAATACTGCCCATAAGTAGTAGATTTTTTTTTCATTTTGTTTGTATTTATTTATTGTTAGATTTTTTAATTCAGTTTAATAAGTAAAAAGATTTATGAACGCGTATATATGCATTTTACATAAAGGATTTTCTTCAGTATCATGTAAAATTGTTTTGGTGATAAGTAGCTCTTGATTTTGCTGGAATTTCGGGATACACATCAAAACAAATTTAAGGCTTCTTATAAAAATTGCAAACATTTTTTGATTATGTTAATTTCATTTTGCTAGTAAGCACTCCCATTTTTTTACAATTACTTGGTTTTCAAATATTCGAATTTCCATTTATTCCTATTTATTTTATCAACTGTTTGGTGAACAGCATAAAATAATAGGTGAATTTGTGCAAGTTTATTTGCCTTTTTCTAGAAAAGTGTAGATTTTCCTTGGCTCATCGATGTATTTTGTAATATCTTGCGTGCTCAACTTCTTTGCTTTCGCATTTTCAAAGAACCAATTTTCCACTCCCTTCTTAAAATTATTAACTAAATCAGCTTATGAAATTAAAGCTATTATCAGTAAATTATGTCCTATCAACTCTTAGTTTTTTGATATTTTTTGTCAATGGATTTTCATTCGTAAATGCTCAAGAAAATGGAGTGTATTGGCAAACTATTCCAACGTCTAATTTAATCAATATAAATAGCAGGTATGCAATCCCTGAAAAGTTCATTGCTTTAAATTGTAATATAAATTTAATTCGGCAACAACTCGGGGCAGCACCCATGGAGTTTACTTCAAGTGTGTTAAATTCGAATGTTACTTTTAAAATTCCAATGCCTAATGGCAACTTTCTTTCTTTTAAGATGGTGGAGTCGATGGTGATGGATTCTGCATTAGCCATTCAATTTCCCTCTATAAAAACGTACTCAGGACAAGGAATTGAAGAAAGAGACGCGATATTAAAAGTAAGTATTAGCCCAAATGGATTTCATGCTATGATTTTGTCGCCTAAGGGTAGTGTGTTTATCGATCCTTTAGAGTCTGGTAATGTAAATGACTATATTGTATATTTCAGAAATGATTTTAAACCGTACCGCTCGTTTAATTGTGAGTTAGATAGTTTACCTGTCAATGAAAGTAGAACCTATCAGCAAATAGCAAATGGTCAAGCGAATAAAACGCATGGTACGCAATTAAGAAATTACCGTTTAGCGCTTGCGTGTACAGGTGAATATGCTGCCTATTATGGTGGTACCACCGTAGGGGCTATGGCCGGCATGGTAGCCTCTATGAATCGTGTAAATGGAATCTATGAATCGGAACTGGCAGTTCGAATGACGATGGTAGCTAATAATAATTTGCTGATCTATTTAAATGCCAGTACAGATCCATACACGAATACTAATGGATCCACTATGTTAGGTCAAAATATTACAAATTGTAATACCGTAATCGGAAGTGCTAATTATGATATAGGCCACATTTTTAGTACCGGTGGCGGCGGCGTTGCTTATTTAGGCGTTCCATGTACCTCAAATAAAGCCGGTGGTGTTACAGGTTCAGGAAGTCCGGTAGGTGATGCTTTTGATGTGGATTACGTGGCTCATGAAATGGGGCATCAATTTGGAGGCGATCATACTTTTAACGCTACATCAGGCTCATGCAGTGGTGGTAATCGAAGTGCCTCCGCCGCTTATGAACCCGGCAGTGGAATTACTATTATGGCCTACGCAGGCATTTGTACAGCTACAAATGATTTAGCCCCAAACAGCATAGCCTACTTTCATACGCATAGCTTCGATCAAATTACGAATTATATAACAACAGGGAGTGGGAATACGTGTCCAACAAATACAGCCACAGGCAATACACCTCCTGTAATTACACCTGCTGGGTTATTGTATACCATACCTTATTTAACTCCCTTTTCTTTAACAGCAAGCGGTACAGACGCCAACGGTGATGCAATAACGTTCTCTTGGGAAGAGTATGATTTAGGTGCTTCCGGAAATTGGAATGCACCAGTAGGTGATGCTCCTATTTTTCGCCCATTTTCACCCACAGTTTCAGGCACACGTGTTTTTCCTAAGATAAGTGATATTGTAAATAATGTAACTACCATTGGCGAAATTTTGCCAAGCTATGCACGTACGCTTAAATTTAGAATAACAGGAAGAGATAATAGAGTAGGAGGTGGTGGTGTAAATCGTGTTAACGATACTGTGAAAGTGAATGTAATTAATACGGGAGCTGCTTTTACGGTAACCGCTCCAAATACTGCTGTTACATGGACAGGTGGTGCTTCCGCCAATGTAACTTGGAATGTATCATCTACAAACATAGCCCCAATTTCTTGTGCTAATGTAAAAATATTGTTGTCGACCGATGGTGGTTTTACATATCCAATTACTCTATTAGCTAATACGCCGAATGACGGAACAGAAAATGTATTGGTGCCAGGAAACATTACCACCACTGCACGTGTGAAAGTGGAAGGCGTCGGAAATATTTTCTTCGATATTTCGAATGTTAACTTTACAATTATTGCAGGCGCAGGACCATTAACTACGATTGCCACCAATACAATAGCTGGCGCAAATATCTGCCCAGGGCAAAATTTAAATGTTGATTTTTCCGGCAATGGTTCTGCTAATGCAGGTAATATTTTTACTGCGCAATTATCTACTGCTACCGGATCTTTTACGGGAGCAGTTAATATTGGAACATTAAGTAGTATTAATCCTTCGGGAACAATTGTCTGTTTAATTCCGAGTGGCACCGCAGCTGGTACGTTATATCGAATACGGGTAATTTCTTCAACACCTGCCGTAACTGGAACTGACAATGGCGCTAATTTAACGGTCGTAGGTCCATTGGGCGCTACTGGGTTAATTTCTGGACCTTCTGCTGTATGTCAGGGACAAACTGGAGTGGTGTATACGGTAACCACTTCTGCAAATGCTTCATCATATGCATGGTCATTGCCTGTTGGATTTACAATAACAAGTGGAACAGGAACTAATACTATAACGGTAAGTATAGCCGCAAGTGCCACAAATGGAGGATTAACAGTGACACCTTCAAATTTATGTGCGACGGGTGCCTCTACTGGTGTTTACAATGTTGTTGTTAATCCGTTGCCTTCAAATGCCGGATTAGTAACTGGACCAACAAGTGTTTGTCAGGGTGCAACAGGCGTTGTGTTTAGTGTCCCTGTCATTAATTTTGCTACTGGGTATACTTGGAGTTTACCTGCGGGATGTTCCATTCAAGGTGCGGTGAGTAATTCTATCACGGTAAACGTATCCAACAGCACCATTTCAGGAGTTGTATCGGTATCAGGAACTAGTGCTTGTGGAAGTGGCGGTGTCGCTAACTTTAATCTCTTGGTGAATAATACGCCAGCAGCTGCAGTCATTTCATCAGGAGGTCCGTTGGCGGTGTGTGCTCCTAATACAGTTTCTATGTCCTTTACTCCACTTGCAGGTGTAGATTATCAATGGAGAAAAGATGGTATCAACATCGGTGGACAAACCAACTCCAATTACGTAGCCAACCAATCTGGTGTTTATAATGTAGAGGCAAAAAAATCGGCAGTAAGTAGTCAGACATTTACTTCTACAGCTCCAGCCCCAATACCAGATAATAGTTGTACCGGTGCGGTGAGTCCGATTGTTGTATCGGGATTTACATCATCCATCCCAACTGCAAAAATGTATGTTCGAATGAATTTAACGCATACCTACGTGGGAGACTTAGATATTTTTCTAGAAAGTCCCTCTGGGCAACGGCTAGGACTGAGCGACCAAACGGGTAATGCCTCGAATGGTGGGGATAATTTTACCAATACGGTTTTTGCAGATTCGGGAGCGGCCATTCTTCCAACAACAGGTGCACCTTATACTGGATTATACAAACCGTGGAATGCAGTGTTTACCGTTAATTCCTGTGCATTAACAACCACACTCACCAGCTTTGCAGCACTGGGTGGAGGTAGTTTGAATCCGAATGGAACTTGGAATTTAAAAGTGTATGATCGTGCAGGAACGGATACTGGCAGGGTAGTAAATTGGTCCATTTATTTCCCAGGCGTGAACAGTGTTTGTACTTCATTATCGAATGCATTGGCAGTAACAGTAACACCTCTTGTCTCGTTTTCTTCTTTCAATCCCGCAGCAGGAAATATGGGAACTACGGTTAATTTAATTGGTAACGATATGAATTCTGTTACTTCTGTTTTATTCAATGGAGTAAGTGCGGCATTTACTATTGTAAATACGTCACTCATCACTGCCACTGTTCCGGTGGGGGCTACTTCTGGAAATATTACGTTAGTGGGTTCATGCAACAACGTTGTTTCTGGTAGTGCATTTGTAGTCAATAACGTAAGTGTCATGCTAAATTTGACCATGTTAATTGAAGGATTTCATGTTGGAAGTGGAAATATGACAAGTGTTGCTGCACCTGCGGTGAGCGATACGGTGACGGTTCAACTAAGACAAACTACAACACCATACGGAATAGTTCATTCGGTATTCACTCCGCTAAATTTGGCAGGACAAGCTTCCATTTCAATTCCCGGAGCGTTTAGCGGGAATTCGTATTTTCTAGTTGTAAAACATCGCAACGCTATTGAAACATGGAGTAAATTACCAGTATTGATGTCGCCCGTTGTCAATTATTCATTTAAAAATTGAAAAATCAATTTTTAAATGATTCAGAATTCAGAATTGTGTCCCGATAGCTATCGGGATGTGAATAGCTAGCGCTTTGATTATTTCTTAATTCTGTATCCGATAAATTATCAGATCTAAATAGTAATTCTTAATTCTGATCCCGATAGCTATCGGGACTGAATTAAATCAATCTTCCTTCATATTATGAAAAACATTCTGCACATCATCGTCTTCTTCCAATCTATCCAATAAATTTTGTAGATCTTTTTGTTGGTCAGCATTAAGTTCGGTAAGTGTAGTTGGAATACGATCTAATTCTGCACTGATGATGGCGATGTTTTTTTCCTCTAATGCTTTTTGCATTTTACCATAATCGGTAAACGAAGTGGTTACGTAAATTCCATCTTCTCCTTCTTCTAATTCTTCGGCTCCAAAATCAATCAATTCAAATTCGAGTTCTTCTATATTCGATTTCCCTTTTTCAATGCAGAAAATTCCTTTGCGATCGAAAAGAAAATCTAATGATCCGGTTTTTCCCATGGCACCATTGCAGCGATTAAAATGCATGCGGATGTTAGCCACAGTTCTTGTATTGTTATCGGTAGCTGCTTCAACAACAACAGCGATTCCGTGAGGCCCATAGCCTTCGAATACTACTTCGTCTAAAACTTTCTCGTCCTTATGTGCGGCACGTTGAATAGCGGCTTCCACGCGATCCTTAGGCATGTTTAAAGCCTTTGAATTTTGAATAACCATCCGCAAACGGGGATTTCCGTCGGGATGTGGTCCGCCTAATTTTACAGCGATGGCAATTTCTTTTCCTATTCTGGTAAAAGCTTTCGAAGCTTTTGCATTGTTTGCAAACATTTTATGTTTGCGTTTTTCAAATGCACGTCCCATATTAAATAAACTATTTTTTTAGTAATGATTTGTTTTATTAAACATTAAATCTGAAGTGCATGATGTCACCATCTTGCACCACATATTCTTTACCTTCCACACTTAATTTCCCAACTTCTTTGCAAGCCTGTTCAGAGCCGAGTGAAACAAAATCATTGTATTGCATTACCTCAGCACGAATAAATCCTTTTTCGAAATCAGTGTGAATCACGCCCGCTGCTTGTGGCGCTGTCATGCCTTTGTGAATGGTCCAAGCACGCACTTCTTTTACTCCCGCAGTGAAATAAGTTTGAAGTTTTAAGAGTTGGTATGCTGAATTAATCAACTTAGTAACTCCCGACTCAGTCAATCCTAAATCAGAAAGAAAAGCAATACGATCTTCATAACTCTCTAATTCTGCAATATCAGCTTCGATAGCAGCAGCGATAACAATGATTTCTGCATTTTCATTTTTAATTTTATCGCGCACCATATCCACGTATTTGTTTCCACTTACCACAGATCCTTCATCTACATTGCATACATACATCACAGGCTTAGCCGTTAGTAACCATAAGTCAGCAACGATTTCCCAATCCGTTTCCGAGAGTGGAGCTGATCTCGCTGATTCTCCTTTTTCAAGATGCGCTTTTAATGCTTGATAGATTTCAAAAGTTTTCTTTGCTTCTTTATCCAGACCAATCTTCGCCACTTTTTCAATGCGTTGCATTCTTTTTTCGATGGTCTCTAGGTCTTTTAATTGCAATTCAAAATCGATGGTCTCTTTGTCGCGTACCGGATTTACATTTCCATCCACATGAACAACATTGGGATCGTCAAAGCATCTTAATACATGTAAAATAGCATCTGTTTCTCGAATATTAGCCAGGAATTGATTGCCTAATCCTTCCCCCTTGCTTGCTCCTTTTACGAGTCCTGCTATGTCTACAATTTCAACCGTGGTAGGAACCGTTTTTTGTGGATTTACCAAAGATTCTAATACCTTTAATCGTTCATCTGGAACGGTTATTACGCCAACGTTTGGTTCGATGGTACAGAATGGAAAATTAGCCGCTTGTGCTTTCGCATTGGAAAGACAGTTAAATAATGTCGATTTACCGACGTTCGGAAGTCCTACAATTCCACATTTTAATCCCATAATCGCTTTTCTGAATAAGGGTGCAAAGTTAATGCTTATTTTGTGCTTATATGCTTTATACTTGCAGTGTTTTTTACCTAAAGAAGAACAATGTTATGATGGAAAATACAAGTAGTTTGAGTTTTTGGGAACGCCAAACCTATTTTGAAGGTGTTGATTTGCTGATTGTTGGAGCAGGGATTGTTGGTCTGAACTCTGCAAGAGCAGCGCAATTGTTAAAGCCGCATTGGAAAATAGTAGTGGTAGATCGTGGTCAATTTTTGCCCTATGGAGCGAGTACAAGAAACGCTGGCTTTGCTTGTTTTGGGAGTATGACTGAATTGTTGGATGATTTAAAAAACACTTCTGAAGAAGACGTTTTCAGTTTGGTTCAGAAAAGATGGGAAGGACTCCAAAAATTAAGGTCTGTGCTGGGCGATGCTAATTTAGGATATGAAGAGTTGGGCGGATATGAATTGTTCACCCCGCAAGAAGAAGATCTCTGGAATGAATGTTTTAGTAGGATGGACGATTTTAATCAACAGTTAGCCTCCATCAGTGGAATGAAAAATATTTATCAAAAGGCTTCATCCGAAGTAGAAAAATTCGGTTTTGCAGGGGTTCGTAATCTGATCAAGAATTGTGGCGAAGGACAAATCGATACCGGAAAAATGATGAAGAGTTTACTCTCCTTGGTTCGAAATAAAAATATTGAAGTGCTGAATGGTATTGAAATCAAAGGATGGCATCAAAAAGAAGATTGTTTGTTAGTAGAAACTGGCAATGGATTTAGCATTCCTACGCAACAACTTTTAGTTACGACGAATGCATTTGCAAAACAGTTGATGCCCGATGCATTAGTTGAACCAGGACGTGCTCAAGTGTTAATCACAAAGCCCATTCCTCACCTTAAAGTAAAGGGAACGTTTCACTATGAAAAAGGGTATTACTATTTTAGAAATGTAGGCGATCGAATCTTGTTTGGAGGAGGAAGAAACCTTGATTTTAAGACGGAAAATACTTTTGAATTCGGACTCACATCTACCGTGCAAGACCATCTCGAAAAATTATTGTCAACTATGATATTGCCGAACCAACCTTTTGAAATTGATCAACGCTGGAGTGGAATCATGGGACTAGGGCATGTAAAATCTTCGATCATTAAAAGAGTAGAAGAACGGATATGCTGTGCCGTTAGGATGGGAGGGATGGGCGTTGCGATCGGAACTCAAGTAGGTGAAGACGCAGCACATTTGGTTTGTGATTAATTGAAAAAGAATCAATTTTTTTAGTCTAAGCTTCGTAGAACTTAATATTATGTTCTCGTAAAAAGTTTTTAATGATGCCCGCATGAACACAATGTCCCACGTGTAAAAACGGAGTATTCGTCACTCTTTTTGATTTAGGACCATTCGGTATTTCATGATTTTCCAAGTCAAATCCTAAATGCAAATGTCGAGTGGAACTTTGCATTCCATACACCAATCCATCTGGATCAAATAAAGGCCCGCCGCTTTGACCTCTTAATCCCGGAGAACTTAACTCGATACCTGCAATGAGACCATGTTGTTTAATCAATCTGGTAATGATTCCCTCAATTGGAAATGACGGTGTTCTTGGATTTCCTTCTCTCGTCCATTCAATATCATCTTTTTGGTAATTGTAAGTGTAATTGCTGAACTCTGGAAAAGGATAACCCGATCTGCATAACATTCGGCCTGGCTTAGCCAATTGATCATCGGCAATAAATCGAGCATAGTTGTGATAATAATGTTGAGTGAAACCTTTGAACTTGATGATGGCTAGATCCAATAATGGGTGTATAAAGCACTCATATCCAGATATCTTATCAAAGCAGTCGGCAAAAAAGTGTTTAGCTTGAATAACGGTTTCAGGCGTATATTTATTCGACAACTCCAATTCTTTTATATTGGAATCGTAATGCTCATCTTTATTTAAGCGAAATCGAGCTTGTGTAAAAAGTAAATATTGTTGATTTATTTTTTCTGATTCAAGGATTTGCTCGGCCACATGTCGACAAGTAATTGCAACACCTTCTTCATTGACAAAGAATAAAGTAGAGGCGCCAGGAAACACTTTACTCGATCCATAAGTACGCATAATCGTATGGATAGGACGAGTAAAACGGTTGATTTCTTCTATGGCTTTAACAAACATGAATTTGTTCTTTGTTCAGAAAGACTTTTCTTTGATGTAAAATTAAGCAACATAAACCATGAAAATAGCACTTAAGTACGCTTTAATATACAGCGGTATTAACATAGTTTGGAGTCTTTTGATGTTCGTTACCGACCTTACACGCTCCGATATGAGTTGGGTATTTAATCTTTTAAGTATGGCGATTCCTGTTATCTGTATTGTTTTAGCCGCTAAGGAATACAAAGCAACCATAGGTAATGGTTGGATGAAGTTTTCGGATGTCTTTAAGCAAGGATTGTTAATATGCGTTATTGGTGGGATCATTATTTCGGCTTACACTTTATTATATGTAAGTGTGATTGACCCGGAATTCATGATGTTTGTTCAAGAGAAACAAATGAATAAAATGTTGGAGATGGGTATGCCTGAGGAACAAATTGAACAATCCATCAATCAAAGCGCAAAATTCCAAACTCCATTTTGGATGTTTACATGGACATTATTAGGATTAATCTTTATTGGAACGTTGATATCCTTAATTATGGCTGCCGTTTTAAAGAAGCCCAATCCCGAAGAGATTGCTTAGCCAAGAGTAAAAAAAATAGTTTTTTTTACAAACCTTCTATTGTTCTCCGAATGATGGAACAACATTCTAATAGTTGTTCTTCATTGATGACAAGTGGTGGAGCAAATCGAATGATATCGCCATGCGTTGGTTTTGCCAACAAGCCATTTTCCTTGAGTTTAATACAGATATCTAAGGCGTTAATTCCATCTTTCTCTTCAATAATAACAGCGTTAAAGAGTCCTTTTCCTCTGATTAACTTTACTCGATCCGATTTTATTTTTCGCATCTCGCTGCGGAATAATTCGCCGAGTACGGCTGCATTTTCAGCTAGTTTTTCATCTAACACCACTTGCATTGCAGCCATGGCAACTTTGCAAGCTAAAGGATTTCCACCGTATGTTGAACCATGTTCGCCGGGATGGATGGTCAACATGATTTCATCGTTTGCTAACACGGCTGAAACAGGCATTACACCTCCTGATAACGCTTTTCCTAAAATTAATATATCCGGTTTTACTCCTTCGTGATCACATGCTAACATTTTGCCAGTACGTGCAATTCCAGTTTGTACTTCATCTGCAATGAACAAAACATTTTTTGCTTTACACAAAGCACTTACTTTTTTCAAATACCCTTCATCCGGAACAACAACACCTGCTTCTCCTTGGATGGGTTCCACCATAAATGCAACAACGTTGGGATCTTCAAATGCTTTTTCTAGTGCTGTAATATCATTGTAAGGAACAATTTCGAAACCGGGCATGTACGGACCAAATCCACTATAACTAGTCGGATCGGTACTTGCGGAAATAGCAGATAATGTTCTTCCCCAAAAATTTCCTTCTGCAAAAATAATTTTCGCTTCATTCTTTTTTACTCCTTTCACATCGTAACCCCAACGTCGCGCAAGTTTTAAGGCAGTCTCACCACCTTCTACGCCTGTATTCATTGGCAAGAGTTTATCAAAACCAAAAAGTTGTGTCATGAATTCTTCGTATTCCCCTAAAACATCATTGTGAAAGGCGCGCGAAGTAAGTGTTAATTTAGAAGCTTGATTTATTAAAGCTTGAATGATGCGAGGATGACAATGGCCCTGATTAACGGCTGAATAAGCAGCTAAAAAATCATAATATCTTTTCCCTTCTACATCCCATAAAAACACTCCTTCGCCTCTGCTAATAACAACAGGCAAAGGGTGATAATTGTGAGCACCGTATTTATTTTCAAGTTTAATAGCTTGCTCGCTGGTCAAGATGGAAGATTCGAATCGCATGTTTTTCAGAATTAAGGCAAAGGTATGAAATCAGGAGTCCTGAACCAATCAAAAAAGACTACAAAATCTATCGAAGAAGAGTGACAGTACCCATTTTTTCGATGGGATCAGCAGACGAAAAACCATAGAATTTAATTTTAAATAAATAAACGCCTTGTTGACAATCAGCACCATTGTATTTTCCATCCCAAGTAGTGTTTAAACTTGCCGACGAAAAAACTTTTTGTCCCCATCGATTGTAAACAGAAATTTCAAATGACTTGACAAATGAAAAGGCAGGTCCCCAAGTATTATTTCCAGCATCATCATTTGGTGAAAAAGCGTTCGGAATATAAAGTAACGGAGGTTGTACTAATTCTACCTCATTGGAAAAACTGGTTGCGTTATTGCCGCCTTGCCCTTCGGTTGCATGAATTTTATAATAATAAACTCCTCCTAGCAATGGAATATTCTCATCTTCAAAAATGCGAAAGTTGGATGGAAATTGAACATAAGGTATGAACGAAGTTGTCAAATTATTTTCATCACTACCACGTCCTAAATTATAATTCAAAACACTTCCTTTCCATTGAATATATTCATTCCATTTTAAACGATTCGAAAATTGAGTACTTTCCCCTTGCAATAAAATAGTACAAGCTTCATTGCTGTATTCACTTTCGTTTTCACAAAAATTAATATTTTTCAATCGATAGCAATAGGAAAAGTTGGAAGTGAATACAGCATCATCTTCCCATGTATATTTCGTGTAATTGTTGAGTCGAGCAACTTCTTGATAAACGGAATTGGGTTCGTTTATTCTTTTTTCGATAACATACGTGCCATACATTCCATCTGGAAAATCTTCCCAATCTAACCCAACACGATTTTTTGAAGTGACACTAACACTTTCAATGTAATTTACATTTTCATTTATTTGAGTGATACTGCAGAGCGTATCCGAGTGAAAACTTTCTACACCACAACTGTTCGTCGCGATAACGTAATAACAATAGTCAAGTAGTATCGGATTACTTGCCCCCGAATCAACAAAAGTAAATTGAGAAGGGTCTTCTACTGATTGTAACAATTGGAAGTTGCTTCCATTCACACTTCGAAATAATTTGTAGTTTAAAAAATAGCGTGGAATAATTTCCGGCTGTGGATTTTTATTGACTTTAACTAATGTGCTTTGCAATTCCAAGCAAAGTAGATTTGGTTTTTCAATAATTGGTACAGGTTTAACAAGTATGGTTACTTTTCCCAACGATGTAAGTGGCAGTGGGCAACCATTATCTGTTATTTCATATTGAACTTTATAAGCTGAATCTCTAGCTTGATTGCATTGTGTATTCCAACAAAATTGTACTCTAATTGAATCTATTCCACTGGTGTCAGAAGTTATGGCATAAGGGGGAGGTAATCCTGCTGCAGCTGAATTACTGAAAATATCACCTTTGTAAATCAAGTACAATGAATCACCATCTGGATCACGAGCCGTTACATCGAAACACAATGTATCGGTGGCATAAATTTCGTAGTCTGCATTTTTTACGGATGCTGATAAATTGGGTTGTGCATTGCCCTCGCAAAGTAAAACGGTGAATTCAATTTCCCTTCTCACCAAGCCAATGAGGATTCCATTTCTGTACTCATAAATTGTAGCAGCCATAGCGTAAAAGCCGGGTACATCGGGCACTCCTTCGACTATTCCTGTTACTGGATCCATCACCAGCGGAACAGCACTTCCACAAACATCCGAAATACCATATCCAAAACCCCAAATTGAATTAGCATAAGGGCTAGGTTCGGGTATTAAATTTTGTCCGCCGGGAGAGTTAAGATAACTAAACGGATTCGGGCTCTGATTACTTGAATTTCCACCCGCCAATGGTGTACTCATTTCATAGACCAATGAATCGCCATCCGCATCGGTTGCGTGAAAACTAAAGCGGAATAATTGCCCTATACAAGTATAGGGGAGTGGTGGACTATCAAATGAAGGGCTTGAGTTTGCTAAAATGGGATCTGCCATTTCATGGTAAAAAGCCATGCCTGTTTGACTTGGACTTTGAAGATTAATTACCGCAATATTTCGACAACATCTTTCCCAAACCAAATAATAACCACCCGCCCCTGCAGGGAGCTGTATATTTCTGACGTAGGTGCCCGCTTGCATGCAAATGGCAGGAGGCTGCACACATCCTAATCCTGAATACTCAAGCGGAATAACGTTCGCTAAATCGATGTGAAATGAATCTTGAAGCACACTGCCATTTAGGGTATAAGCGGCAATAATGATAGTAGGATCAAAATAAGCAGCATTCGGATTTGAGCAATCCCTATACAGTGTGAGTTTAATTTCAAAAGTATTACCGAAAAGCCATTTTGACGTAAGATCTCCCCCTGCAATATGGAAGGCACTTACCCAATTTGCTGAAAAAAGAAAAATAAATACAAGTAGCTTTCGTTTCATCGACCTGAGACTCTTCAAAGTTATCTAAATTTGCAAACTAATTAGCTAAGAAATTGTATCTGTTTTGTAAAAGGACGGTTTTATAGCGGTAAACGTTGCATATTTTGAAAGGAAAAATTCTGACTGATTTAGAAGTGATTGAGATGGCCGATGAGGGCAAAGCGATGGCTAAGCACGAAGGTATGGTGGTTTTTATTGATAAAGCGGTGCCAGGAGATATCGTGGATGTTTATGTGAAGAAGAAAAAAAAATCTTATATCGAAGCGGAAGTGACGGTAGTGAAGAAACCTTCCTCGCTTAGAAGGGAGCCTTTTTGTGAACATTTTGGCACATGTGGAGGGTGTAAATGGCAGTATTTGGATTATGCGAGTCAACTAACATTTAAGGAAAAACAAGTGAAGGATGCCTTGGAACGAATTGGAAAATTTGAGAATGTAAATTTAATCCCTATTCTGGGCTCATCACTTACAAAGCATTATCGAAATAAATTAGATTATTCCTTTGCCGATAGAAAGTGGCTCAACTTTGAAGAATTTTCAGCAACCAATGAAATTTCTGGACCTGGATTAGGATTTCATATTGCTGGTAAATTTGATAAGGTATTGGATATTGAAAATTGCTACTTGCAACCCGATCCTTCCAATGCTATTCGTTTAGCGGTACGAGAATACTGTCTTACGAATGAGATGCCTTTCATGAATATTCGTCATAAAGAAGGAATGATGCGCGGACTCATCATTCGAAATACGTTGGCGGGTGGATTGATGGTGATTGTAATG